>CAMHDB010000200.1 GCA_946183715.1 uncultured Oscillibacter sp. | reverse complement strand
TGTCCGTGGAGGAAGTACCGGGGCCGATAGCGTTCGAGGAGTTTCCGGAAGCAGACGAAACCCCGGTGTGACATGGAATCGAAATCGTTGATATAGCGCGCGGGGGCGTGGGTCAGGAGGATGTCGAAGCCGCGGTACTTGCGGAGTTGGAGCCACAGGCGGCGTATGCGCAGTTCCATTTGGAACTCGGTGTACATATTATCGCCCTCGCGGTAGCGGAACGAGCCGCCCAGCCCAAGAATACGTATGCCGTTCTGTACGAAAATACGATCCTCCACGCACTCACAGCCTTCCGGGGGATTTTCGCCGAAAGTATCGTCGTGGTTGCCGCGCACGTAGAGCAGAGGACAGTTCGAGAGCGTCACGAAAAATTCGAGGTAGGACTTGGGCAGGTCGCCACAGGACAGAATCAGGTCGAAGTCGTCGAGTTTCCCGGGCGTGTAGAAGTTGTAGTAGTATTCCGACTCCACGTCCGCCAGCGCCAGAATTTTCACGGTTACGCCTCCTCTGCCGACGATTTCACGCCCGCGATTCCGACAGTAGCCTTTCCGGTGTCGTTGAGCTGTCCGTAGGCGGGAATTTCGCCGGAAACGTTCTCGTTGAGCCAGTCCATATTGATAATGCGCTCTACGCCTAAAATCTCGCCGTCGGCGGAGCGCGACTTGTGCGACTGGTCGCGCAACGGCCCCCGGAACGGGTCGCAAGTCCCGGCGCAGATTCCGGCGCGCAGGAAGTAGGCCAGTTTGCGCACGCTGTCGGGGAGGGCCTCCGAAAGTTTGAGTTCGACGACCCCGGCGGACATGCCCCAGTAGTAGTTGAGCGCCTTACTGCTCTCGGCGTACTCCGTTTGCAGGGACTTGTCCTGAATGCGCCGCACGAGGGCCTCGTAGTACGCGCCCCACTGCCAGACCGGGAGCGCAAGCCCGTACTGACTGCCGCCCTGAACGAGTGAAAGTCCCACGCCGATATAGTCTCCGCCGCGCCGGACGGTATCCGTAAACGAGATGAGGCGGATACCCTGTGCCATCAGGCGCGCGACGGCCTCGCGCGGCCCGCCGCCTACGGCTGACCAGTCCAATACTACTGCCGCGTCGGGGTTCGTCATCTGTACGCCCAGCGCGAAGGCGTTGATTCCGGCGACCTGTCCGAAAATCGGGTAGTCGCACAAATAGCCGACAGGTTCCTCGCCCGCCATAGCCCCCGCAATGGCCCCCATGATGAATTTCGCCTCGTACATGCGCGCGTAGTACGTGCGTATGTAGCGGTGCGACTGGTTCACCGAACAGTTGAGGAACGTCACCTCCGGGAACTCCACGGCGGCGTTGAGGCTCGCGGGGAGTAAGCGCGGCGAAGTCGTGAAAATGACGGTGTTGCCGTCCTTGACGGCCTGCCGAATCACGGACAGCGGGCGTTTGTCGGGGGGTTCGTCGGGGCCGGTAGGCTCCAGCGCGTTGAAGTAGGCCTTTGTCTCCAGTTCGCCGTGCAAGGTACGCTGTACGCGTTGCCGGCCCTGTTCGTGGCCCCATGTCCAGCCGGACAGCTCCGGGGTCTTGTCGTAGATGAACGCCGCTTTCAGGATTTTTTTCGGCAGTACGGCGGGAATCGTGGAAATGAGCGGCTTTACGGCCTCCGTCGCGGGGTCGAGTTTGAGGTCGATGGGGGAGGCCTCCTGTTGAAGCGTGATTTCTTCCCAGACTTTTTCGACGAATGTTTTTAATTCGGAAGGCGTCTTTCCGCGCAACGCGGCGTAGCTGTACACCCGGATACAGGCCAGAAACGCGTCGCCGACCGTACTGGACAGGGTTTGCCCGCCGAGCTGGTTGTAGACTTCCCGGAAGCTGTAGTAAGTGGCCTTGAACTGGTTCCGCTCGTCGTCCGTCCAGACTTCCCACGGGCGTTTCCCGATAAGCCGTTGCAGACGCTGGTACCCGCCCGGGCGCGAAAATTCCAGAAAGTTCACTTTGCTGTAGCGGTAGAAGTCCGTGAACTCGTAGTAGAGCACGGATTCCTGAGAGTCGTTGCGCGGGGGCAGAATGCGCGTCACGTAGGCCGACACGGTCTCCGCGCCGAAGAATTTCAGTACGCTGACGCGCTTGTTGCCCTCCTCGACGTAGTAGCGGTTCATGTACTCCGTGGCCTTGATGGGGTCGCGGATTCCCTCTTTCAGATGGGTGGCGCAGAGGCGCTCCCATTTCCCGGCGAACTCCGAGGAACTTTCCAGCAGGGGCATGAAGTTGCGCGCGAAAGAATGCGTTCTCCCGCCGCTCTTGGCCCCTACAACGAACTCCATCGGAATTTGTACAAGTCCGATGTCGGTACTGTGCAGCGACCGCTCCGGCGTGACAAAGTCGTCCAGACGCGGCAGCCACGGGTGTTCGCCGCGCGCCACACAGGCCCGAAATTCCTTTTGCGCCTGTTTTCTCGCGCTCTTGTAGTACGATTCCGGCATATTCGCCCCTCCTTTTTCTTTCAAAAAAGCCGGAGACCGTGCGGACAGTCCCCAGTGGCGCGGTCAGGGGAGCCGCGCTAACTTTTTCAGAAATTCCACGCCCAGCGGCAGAATGTATTCGTCGTCGAAATCGAAGTTGGACGCGTGCAGTTCGGGGGTGTCGCCGATTCCGAGGAAGAAGAACACGCCCGGCAAATGGCGCTGGTAAAACGAAAAGTCCTCCGCTGCCAGCGACGGCTTGTCCAACAGTTTCGGGGCGTCGGAACCCAGTCCCGCGCAGACTTCCTCGTACAGCGCCTCGTTGTTCCACACAGCCGGGTAGCCGCTCCCGAAGTGCGTCTCGACATGACAGCCCGTCTCGCGCTCGATTTTCGCGCCGATGACGCCTAATCCGTCGCGGCAGGCCTCGAACGTCGCGTCCTGATACGTCCGCAGGCTTCCCTCCAGCGTCGTCTCCCCGCTGACGGCGTTCCGGACACTCCCGGAGACCATCTTGCCGAAGCGCAACACGCACGGCGGCGGCACTTCCTCCGCCAGCTTGTACGCGCGCGTCAGGTACTCGATTCCCGCCGTCATGGCGTCGCGGCCCTGTTCGGCGCGCGACAGGTGTACGCTCTTTCCCTTGACGTACACCGTCACCTCATTGGAACGGGCCATCATGGGGCCGGGGCGCGCGAATACCTCGCCTTTCGGCAGGTGCGGCCAGAGGTGTACGCCGAAAATGCGCTTGACGTTGTGCTCCTCCAATATGCCGGAATCGCAGATTCTCCCCGCGCCCCCGGTCGTCTCCTCCGACGGCTGGAAGACCGCCAGCACATTCCGGGGCATGCCCTCCGGTTTCGCCGAAAGCCATTGGCACAGCGACAGCAACATCGCCGTGTGTCCGTCGTGCCCGCAGGCGTGCATATTGCCCGGGTGCCGCGACGAGTACGGCAACCCGGTCGTCTCCTCAACGGGCAGGGCGTCCATGTCGGCGCGGAAGGCGACGGTCTCTTTTTGTCCGAAGTCGAACCACGCGCACACGCTCCCCTGTATCGGGGAGACATATTCACAAC
>CAMHDB010000199.1 GCA_946183715.1 uncultured Oscillibacter sp. | reverse complement strand
CCATGTTGTCCCGCAGGTAGTCGAAGCCCATCTCGTTGTTGGTGCCGTAGGTGATATCGGCGTTGTAGGCCTCCTGCCGCTGCTGGGTGGTGAGGCCGTGGACAATCAGGCCGACTTTCAGCCCCAAAAAGCGGTGTACTTTGCCCATCCATTCACTGTCGCGGGTGGCAAGATAGTCGTTGACGGTGACGATATGCACGCCGTTCCCGGTCAGGGCATTGAGGTAGGCGGGGAGCGTGGCGACAAGTGTTTTACCTTCACCGGTCTTCATCTCGGCGATACGCCCCTGATGGAGCACGATACCGCCGATGAGCTGTACGCGGTAGGGGCGCAGGCCCAGAACGCGGTCGGCGGCCTCGCGGACAGTCGCGAACGCTTCCGGGAGGATGTCGTCGAGCGTCTCGCCCTCGGAGAGGCGGCGCTTGAACTCCGCGGTTTTGGCCTGTAAGGCGCTGTCGGGCATGGCCTTGTACTCGTCGGCCATCGCCTCGATTTTGTCGGCTATGGGGTTGATACTCCGCAGTTCGCGCGTGCTGTAGTCCCCGAATAGCTTCTTGAAAAGTCCCATAGAAAAAACTCCTTGTAACATTATCCGCGCGGGGCGGTTGTGTGCCCGTACAGCATACCACATTCCCGCGCGGATTGCAAAGAAAAAATTGCGGCGGGATACGGAATGCCGCGCTTTGAAAAAAATTGTGTCAAAATCATAAAATACGCTTTTGTTTTTGGGGAAAGTGTGGTACAATAGAGAATCAAACCACGGTCAAGGAAAGGAAACCCATCATGGAAGTCACAAACGCGTATGACGCCTCTGAAATTCAGGTTCTGGAGGGCTTGGAGGCCGTCCGGAAACGCCCCGGAATGTATATCGGCTCGACCTCTTCTAGCGGTCTGCACCATCTGGTCTACGAGATTGTCGACAACTGCGTAGATGAGGCCCTTGCCGGGTTCTGCACGGAAATTCTGGTACAAATCAACGACGGCGACACGATTACCGTCACCGACAACGGGCGCGGAATCCCGGTTGATATTCAGGCCCAGACCGGACGCCCCGCCCTCGAAGTCGTCTACACCGTCCTGCACGCAGGGGGGAAGTTCGGCGGCGGCGGCTACAAAGTCTCCGGCGGCCTGCACGGCGTCGGCGCGTCGGTCGTCAACGCGCTTTCGGAGTGGCTGACGGTTCAGGTACACCGCGACGGCAAAATCTACGAGATGAAGTTCCGGCGCGGGGAGGTCGACGAACCCATGACGGTTGTCGGCGAGACCGACCGCACGGGCACAACCGTCACATTCAAGCCCGACCCGCAAATTTTCGAGGATACCGTCTACGATTACGACATTCTCCGCACGCGCATGAGGGAGGAAGCGTTTTTGACGGCGGGGTTGCATATCCGCACCGTCGACGCCCGCCCCGGCATGGAACAGGAACATTCCATGTGCTACCGGGGCGGAATCCGGGAGTTCGTGACGTGGCTGAACAAGAACCGCGAGCCGTTGCACCCCGAAGTCATCTACATGACCGCGCAGCGCGGCGATTCCGTCGCCGAAATCGCCATGCAGTACAACGACGGCTACAACGAGACTATTTTCTCGTTCGCGAACAACGTCCACACGCCCGAGGGCGGCATGCACGAGGAGGGCTTCAAGCGTGCCCTGACTTCCGTGCTCAACGCCTACGGGCACCGGATGAAGCTGTTGAAAGACGACGAAAAAGTATCCGGCGAGGACTGCCGCGAGGGCTTGACGTGCGTGATTTCCGTCAAACTCACGGAGGCGCAGTTCGAGGGGCAGACGAAATCGAAGCTGGGCAACTCCGAAATGCGGACGCTCGTCAACGCGCTGGTCTCCGACAAGCTGGAGACGTTCCTAGAGGAGAACCCGCAGACGGCGCGCGCGATTATCGACAAAGCAATGACGGCGAGCCGCGCCCGCGAGGCCGCCAAAAAGGCGCGCGAATCCATACGCCGGAAAACCGGGCTGGAGTCCGGGCAAATGCCCGACAAGTTACAGGACTGCAACGAGCGCGACCCGGCCCTGTGCGAAATCTACATTGTCGAGGGCGATTCCGCCGCCGGTTCGGCGATTCAGGGCCGTGATTCGCGCTTTCAGGCGATATTGTCCATGTGGGGGAAAATGCTCAACGTCGAGAAGGCCCGCGCCGATAAGATTTACGGCAACGATAAACTTTACCCGATGATAGTCGCGCTGGGCGCGGGTATCGGCAACGAGTTCAACATCGACAAGCTCCGCTACCACAAAATTATCATCATGGCCGACGCCGACGTGGACGGCGCGCACATCCGGACTTTGCTCCTGACGTTCTTCTTCCGCTACATGCGCCCCCTTATCGAGCGCGGCTACGTCTACTCCGCCGTGCCGCCGCTCTACAAGCTCACGCGCGGGAAAACCGTCCGGGTTGCCTACTCCGACGCCGAGCGCGACCGCGTCAGCGCCGAACTCCGCGGCGGGAATCCCAATACGAAAGTCGAAATCAACCGCTTCAAGGGTTTGGGCGAGATGGACCCGCACGAACTCTGGGAAACCACGATGGACCCGGCGCGGCGTTCCTTACGCCGTATCACGCTGGACGACGCCGTCCGCGCCGACGAGGTGTTTACGATTCTCATGGGCGAACAGGTCGAGCCGCGCAAGGAATGGATTGAGCGCAACGCCATGTACGCCGTCAACATCGACATCTGAACAAGGTACGCTCCGCGCCCCGGCGCGGTTCGCATAATTCTTTACTGGAGGTTCCATAACCATGACCATTTCCATGAACAGTATCCTTTGCGGCGTAGTGGGCTTTCTGCTGGGGAGTGCCGGCGTGGCCCACGGTTCCCGCAAGCGTAACCCGCTTTCGTTCTGTTTCGGCCTGCTGTGCCTGCTGGCGGGCGCGGCGGCGGTTTATCTGGCGCTGATTGACCGCGCCATCGACGAGGCCGAGGACGAAGAAGCCAAGGAAGAAACCGCCGAGAAATCCGAAGCCCCCGCGCCCGAGGCCCCGAAGGCCGGAGAGGCCGCGCCCGAAGTCCCGGAGGCCCCCGCCGCCGCCGAAGAACCCGCACCCGTACAGGAGGACGCGGAATGAACGTCCTGAAAGCCCCGAAGGAACTGGCGGAGCGTCTGGTACGCTTTGCGGTCAACGCCGAGAAACAGCGCGCGCAAATCGAGTTTTCCAAGCGTGTGCGCCCGCTGGCAGTGTACAGCGTGGCGGAGGGCGTGCTGGGACTTCTGACGCTCCGTTCCGCCGCCACCCGCAAGAGCTGGCTTTCCTATACCATGGGAATCATGCTCCTGTGCGTCTGCGCCGGGCACGCGTTCCTCGATATTCGGGACAGGAAGATTCTGGACTTGCTTTCTGAAAAACTGTCCTGACCACACAAGGAGACTTGCACAATGGCGCATAACAGAGACTATCAACCAGAGGACATTGCGTTCCCCGACCAGATTATCACGGAGTCCCGGCTGGTGGACGAAATGGAAAAATCCTACATTGAGTATGCCATGA
>CAMHDB010000198.1 GCA_946183715.1 uncultured Oscillibacter sp. | reverse complement strand
ACAAGATTGTGCCGGGCATGGTCATGGCGGCGGTACGGATGAATGTCCCGGCGGTGGTGTGCAGCGGCGGGCCGATGCTGGCGGGGACGTACAGCGGCGAGGAAGTGAGCCTGTCGAAGATGTTCGAGGCCGTCGGCGCGTACAAGGCCGGAATCATCGACGACAACAAACTCGAAGAGTGTACGCAGAACTGCTGCCCGAGTTGCGGGAGCTGTTCGGGGATGTACACGGCGAACTCGATGAACTGCCTGTGCGAGGCGATTGGAATCGCGCTTCCGGGCAACGGCACGATTCCCGCCGTCTACAGCCGCCGCTTACAGCTTGGCCGCATGGCGGGCGCGGCGATTATGGAGATGGTACGCCGCGACATCAAGGCCCGCGACATCATCAACGAGCGGAGTATCCGCAACGCGCTGACCTGCGACATGGCGCTGGGCTGTTCGACGAATACCGTCCTGCACCTGCTGGCGATTGCCCACGAGGCGGGCGTAGAGCTTGACTTGAAGCTGTTCAACGAGATTTCCGCGCGGACGCCGAACCTGTGCCACTTGGCCCCCGCCGGCCCGACGCATATGCCCGACCTGTACAACGCGGGCGGCATTCCGGCGGTACAGTCGGAGCTCGCGAAGAAGAATCTTCTTGACTTGGACTGCATGACCGTCACGGGGCACACCGTCGGGGAGAATATCCGCAACGCGTTCAACCGGAATACGAAGGCCATCCGGCCCATTGAGGAGCCGTACAGCGAGACGGGCGGCTTACAGATTCTGTGGGGCAATCTGGCCCCCAACGGGTGTGTCGTAAAGCGTAGCGCGGTCGCGCCGGAAATGCAGTCGCACACGGGCCCCGCGCGGGTATTCGACAGCGAGGAGGACGCGATTTCGGCGATTTACGCCGGGAAGATTGTCCCGGGCGACGTGGTCGTGATTCGCTACGAAGGCCCGAAGGGCGGCCCGGGTATGCGCGAAATGCTCAACCCGACTTCCGCGCTTGCCGGGATGGGCCTTGACAAGACGGTTGCGCTTATCACCGACGGACGTTTCTCGGGGGCGAGCCGGGGCGCGTCTATCGGACACGTCAGCCCGGAGGCGGCGTCGGGCGGCCCGATTGGCCTCGTACACGAGGGCGACAGTATCGCCATCGACATCCCGAACGCGTCGATTACGCTGTTGGTCGACGACAACGAACTTGCCGCGCGGAAAGCGGCCTATGTACAGCCCGCGCCGAAGATTACTTCCGGCTGGCTGAGCCGCTACGCGCGCATGGTGGCGAGTGCCGACGAAGGCGCGGTACTGCACTGATGGGCGATTCTGTTGAGAGAGCGCCGCGTACTCTGGGGGACGCGACGGAAAGAGTACGCTACCCGCTGGGCGACGCGGCGGAGGGAGTACCGCGCGCCGTGGGCGATACGGCGGAAATGGCGCAAATGCTGGACTTGTGCCGCCGCCTTGACACGCTGGTTATTTTCCGCGACTTGTTGCGCGACGAGGCAATCGGGGAACTGTCGCGGGCGCTGTCGGAATGCGTGCGGGGGCGTCAGGAACGCTTTCTCCGGCGGCTTGCGGCGTTCGAGACGCGGCTTTTCGAGGTCGGCGCCGACTGGAGCCGCTATTTACTCCGGCGGGTTCTGGAAAGCGAAAACGTGTGTATCCGCAAATGCGGGGGCGGGCCGCTGAACGCGGCGCTGTTGGGCGCGCTGGAAAAGGAATTGGAGTTCTTACAGCGCCTCTCCCGCTTGAAATTGGAGGACTTACCGGGCGTCCCGCGCTTTATGACGGGCTGGCTGACTTCTGACGTTGACATCCCCGGGGAGTACCGGGAGCGTATGCGCAACGTGGGCACTGTCGGCTACGGACTGTTCGCGCGCTACTGGGTGTTCACGGTGGAGGAAGGCGTACTCGTGCCCGTGCGCCACCCCGACCCGCAGACGCTTTCGGAATTGCCGGGCTACGAGCGCGAGCGCGAGAAGATTATCAGCAATACGGAGGCGCTTCTGACCGGACAGCCCGCGAATAACGTCTTACTCTACGGCGACGCCGGGACGGGCAAATCAAGCACCGTCAAGGCGATTGTGAACGAGTACGCGGAGCGCGGCTTGCGTCTGGTGGAAGTCAAGAAGAATCAGCTCTACGAACTCCCGGGACTGATGGACACGTTAGCGGAAAACCCATTGAAGTTCCTGATTTTCATCGACGACCTGAGCTTTACGGCGAACGACGACAATTTCGCGGCGCTGAAAGCGATACTCGAAGGGAGCGTAGGCGGGCGCGCCGGGAATGTGGCGGTGTACGCGACGAGCAACCGCCGGCACCTTATCAAAGAGACGTTTTCCGACCGCGAGGGCGACGATATCCACGCTTCCGACACCCGTCAGGAGTTAATGAGCCTCTCGGCGCGCTTCGGGCTGATTGTCACTTTCGGCAGTCCGGACAGGGAGCGCTACTTGTATATCGTGCGGAAACTGGCGGAGCGCTACGGCGTCGAACTCGGCGAAAAGGAATTGTCAGTACGCGCGGAGGCGTTCGCAATCCGGGCGGGCGGACGGAGTGCGCGCGTGGCGAAACAGTTCGTAGAGTTGTGCCGCGCGGGCGTCCTGAATGCCTAAACTTTCCGCGCCGCCCTATTGAATCGGGCGCGGGAAAAGCGTATAATAGGGACAGTTCCGTACAGTTTCAACGAATGGAGGAAAATTTTATGGTCAACATCACGAAAGACACGGTCATCGGCGACATTCTGGACATCGCGCCGCAGACCGCGCCCATTTTCATGTCTATCGGTATGCACTGCTTAGGCTGTCCGGCGTCGCGCGGGGAGACCGTCGAGGAGGCCTGCTACGTCCACGGTATCGACGTGGAGAAGCTCGTCGCGCTGGTCAACGAGGAGGCCAACCGCAAAGAGGCGTAATACGAACCGGGGCGGGCGTCAGGCGCGCCCGTCCCTTGGAGACGACCAATGAAGCGACTGGAACTCACGCCCCGCCTGCGGCAGTTGGCGGACTGGACGCCCGACGGCGCGGCGTTCGCGGATATCGGCACCGACCACGCCCTGTTACCTGTCTATCTGGTATTAAACAAGCGCTTGCGGGGCTGTATCGCAAGCGATTTGAGGCCGGAGCCGTTGCGGCGGGCGCGGGCCACGGCGAAACTCTGGGACGTGTCGGGGATACGCTTCCGCCTGTGCGACGGCCTCTCGGGGATACGCCCGGAGGAGGCCGATACCGTCGCGATAGCCGGACTGGGCGGAGAGAACATCGCCGCCATTTTGCACAAGGCACCGTGGACGCGCGACGGGGCGCACACGCTGTTGTTACAGCCCATGACGCGCGCGGAGACGCTGCGCGGGTTCCTGTCGGAGAACGGCTACGCAATCCGGCGGGAGGCGCTCGTACAGGAGCGCGGCATACTGTATCCGGTCATGGAAGTGACGGGCGGCGAAATGCGCCTGTCGCCGGGGGAATGTTATGGCGGGGCGGGGCTGTCGCGGGACGCCCTCGGCGATAAGTACCTGATAGA
>CAMHDB010000197.1 GCA_946183715.1 uncultured Oscillibacter sp. | reverse complement strand
GGACGACCGGATTCTGGGCGTAGGCTACCACGCCCGTTACGGCGACCTGCACGCCGAACGCGCCGCGCTCGGGAACTGTACCGAACCCGCCGACGGCGCCACGCTCTACGTCACGCTGGAGCCGTGCTGTCACAAGGGCAACCAGCCGCCTTGTACCGACGCCATTTTGCAGGCCGGGATTACGCGCGTAGTCGTCGGCTCCGACGACCCCAACCCGCTCGCCGCCGGACAGGGTATCCGGATTCTCCGCGACCACGGCGTCGAAGTCGAGACCGGATTCATGCGCGAGGAGTGCGACGCCCTCAACCCCGTGTTTTTCCACTACATCCGCACGGGCCGCCCTTACGTCATCCTCAAATACGCCATGACGCTTGACGGGAAAATCTGCACGCGCACCGGGGCCTCGCGCTGGATTACAGGCGACGCCGCGCGCGAACGCGCACACCGTGACCGCAACCTGTACGCGGCGGTTCTGGTCGGGGCCGGGACAGTCGCGGCGGACGACCCGCTACTGACCTGCCGTATTGAGAAGGGCCGGAACCCCGTCCGGATAGTCTGCGACAGCAAGCTCAGCACGTCCACGGACTGCCAGCTTGTACGGACGGCGCGCGAAGTCCGTACAATATTCGCGGCGGCGGAGCCGACACCCGAACGCGCGGAGGCGTTCCGGGAGCGGGGCTGTGAAGTCTGGGAGCTTCCCGGCGACGGCGGGCGCGTAGACCTCGACGCCCTCATGAAGCGTATCGCCGCCGAGAAGCTCGACAGCGTCATCGCCGAGGGCGGCGCGACCCTCAACTGGGCCCTGCTACAGCGCGGCCTCGTCCAGCGCGTACAGGCGTACATCTCGCCGAAACTGTTCGGGGGCGCGGCGGCGAAGTCTCCGGTAGGCGGGGAGGGCGTCGAGACCCCCGACGGCGCGTTCCGCCTCCGCGACGTGACCACGACGCAGTTGGGCGACGATTTCCTCGTCGAAGGCGTCCTCGCCGGGGAGTGACCATGTTTACAGGAATCATCGAGGAGGCCGGGCACATCCGGACAGTCACGCGCGGGCGGCACTCGTCGGTATTGTCCATCGGCGCGGCGGGAATCCTCTCCGACCTGAAAACCGGCGACAGCGTGTCGGTCAACGGCGTGTGCCTCACCGCGACGACCGTCGACGGCGGCGGCTTCACGGCGGACGTTATGCACGAGACCCTAGACCGTTCCACGCTCGGACAGCTCTCCGCCGGGGATATCGTCAACCTCGAACGCGCCATGCCCGCGGGCGGGCGGTTCGGCGGGCACATCGTCTCCGGGCATATCGACGGCGTGGGGCGTGTCGTGTCCGTGCGGCGCGACGACAACGCCGTGTGGTATACCGTCGAGGCCCCGCCCGAACTCCGCCGCTATATCGTCGAAAAGGGTTCTGTCGCCGTCGACGGTATCAGTCTCACCGTCGCCCGGGCCGACGCGCGTACTTTCGCCGTGTCGGTCATCCCGCATACGCTCAGCGTCACGACGCTGGGCGCGCGGCGCGTCGGGAGCGGCGTCAATCTGGAAACGGACATCATCGGAAAGTACGTGGAATCCCTGCTCCGTTCCGGCCCCGCGCAGAGTACGATTACGCGCGAATTTCTCGCGCAAAACGGTTTTTATTTCAACTCACATAATAATTAGGAATCTAAGTCACTTCCGGAAAAGCAATTATTATGACAAAATGAAGAAGCGTCTAGCCTCTTCAGTACAAAATTCCCTCCTTTCTCCAACAAAGTATCATAAACGCTTTTCTAAAATAGTCAATCCATATTCGCAACGATTTCTTTGGATTGCTATAACAACAGCAAGGAGTTTAGCAAATGTTCCATTACAACACCATCGAAGAGGCGCTGGACGCACTCCGGGCCGGGAAACTGATTCTCGTCTCCGACGACGAGAACCGCGAAAACGAGGGCGACTTAATCTGCGCGGCGGAGTTCGCCACGCTCGAAAACGTAAACTTTATGGCCGTACACGCCAAGGGCCTGATTTGCATGCCCATGTCGGAGGAGTACGTGCGCAAGCTGCAGTTCCCGCAGATGGTCTCCCACAACACCGACAACCACGAAACCGCGTTCACGGTGTCGGTCGACCACGTATCGACGACCACGGGCATTTCGGCGGCGGAGCGTTCCATTACGGCCATGAAGTGCGTGGACGACGACGCCAAGCCTTCCGACTTCCGCCGCCCCGGGCACATGTTCCCCCTGCTCGCCAAGCCGCACGGGGTATTAGAGCGCAACGGCCACACCGAAGCGACCGTAGACTTACTCCGCCTCGCGGGCCTGAAAACGTGCGGGCTGTGCTGTGAGGTCATGCGCGACGACGGCACCATGATGCGCACGGAGGAATTGCAACAGAAGGCGCAGGAGTGGGGCCTTGTCTTTGTGACCATCCGGGACTTGCAGAACTACCGCAAGCGGCACGAAAAGCTCGTGGAGCAAGTCGCGCTGACGCGCCTGCCCACGCGCTACGGCAATTTCCGCGCCTACGGCTACCGGAATCTGTTGAACGGAGAGCACCACGTCGCGCTCGTCAAGGGCGACATCGGCGACGGCGAAAACATCCTCTGCCGCGTACACTCCGAGTGTCTGACGGGCGACACGTTCGGCTCCCTGCGCTGTGACTGCGGACAGCAGTTAGCCTCCGCCCTGACGCAAATCGAAAAGGAGGGGCGCGGCGTACTGCTCTATATGCGTCAGGAGGGGCGCGGAATCGGACTGCTCAACAAACTCCGCGCCTACGCACTCCAAGACCAAGGCATGGACACTCTGGAAGCGAATCTCGCGCTGGGGTTCGGCGCCGACTTGCGCGAATACTATATCGGCGCGCAAATCCTCCGCGACTTGGGCGTGAAAACCATGCGGCTGTTGACCAACAACCCCGACAAAGTCTATCAGCTCTCCGACTTCGGCCTCGCGATTACGGAGCGCGTCCCGATTCAGATGGAGGCCACCCCCGACGACTTGTTTTACCTGCGCACGAAGCAAACCCGCATGGGGCATTTTCTCAACTACTGACTTTTTTCGACAAGGAGTGATACCGTATGAAAATCTACGAAGGCAAGCTCAACGGCGAAGGCATTCGCGTCGGCATTGTGGTTGCGCGCTTCAACGAGTTCATCGTCTCGAAACTGCTCGGCGGCTGTGAGGACAGCCTCCTCCGGCACGGCGTCGCCCCCGACGACATCTCCGTCGCGTGGGTGCCCGGCGCGTTCGAAATCCCCCTGATTGCAACCCGTATGGCCAACAGCGGCAAGTACGACGCCGTAATCGCGCTGGGGGCCGTGATTCGCGGCTCGACCGACCATTACCAGTACGTCTGCGCGGAGGTCTCGAAGGGAATCGCGGCGGCGGCACTTCAGACGAACGTGCCTGTAATGTTCGGCGTACTGACCACCGACAATATCGAGCAGGCCATCGAACGCGCCGGAACGAAAGCCGGGAATAAGGGTTCCGACTGCGCCGTCGGGGCCATCGAAATGGTGAATCTGGGCCGGGCCATGGGGGACGTGCGGTGACGAAA
>CAMHDB010000196.1 GCA_946183715.1 uncultured Oscillibacter sp. | reverse complement strand
GGTCTACGACTTCATCGACAACGAGGAGTTCTTCGGCTGGGGCAACCCCTATACCAACCTCGTCGACGACATTCCGAAATTCTGCTACTTCGCCAAGGCGGCGCTCGCGGCCCTCAATTACATGGATTGGATTCCCGATATCATCCATTGCCACGACTGGCAGGCCGCGTTAGTGCCCATCTATCTGCGCGCGCAGTTCGCCGAGACGCCCATCACCAACGCCAAAACCATTCTCACTATCCACAACCTCCGCTTCCAAGGCATTTACGACATTAAGACTATCAAATACTGGTCCGGACTGCCCGACTACCTGTTCGACTACGCCGTACTCAAGCAGGGCTATCAGGACGCCAATATGCTCAAGGGCGGCCTGACCTACGCCAACATGATTACCACCGTCAGCAACACCTACGCCGGGGAAATCCAGACCGACTTCTACGGCGAAAAGCTCGACGCCCATCTCCGTTACCACTCCGGCAAACTCCGCGGCATCGTCAACGGTATCGACTGCGAACAGTGGGACAGCAATACCGACCCGCTTCTCGCCGCGCATTACGACCGTAACAACGTCATTGCGCAGAAGAAGGCCAACAAACTCGAACTGCAAAAGCAGTTGGGCCTCGAACAGGACGAGGGCAAGTTTGTAATCGGCCTCATCTCCCGCCTGACGAATCAGAAGGGCCTCGACCTTGTCAACGAAATCTTCCAGCAGTTGATTGACGGCAACACGCAGGTGGTCGTACTCGGCACGGGCGATAAGCAGTACGAGGACGCCTTCCGGTACTACGAGAACACCTACAAGGGAAGCGTGTGCTCGAACATCATGTACGACGAGGGCCGCGCCCACATGATTTACGCCGGGTCTGACGCGCTGTTGGTACCCAGCCAGTTTGAGCCGTGCGGCCTGACGCAGTTAATCGCCATGCGCTACGGCACCGCGCCCATCGTCCGCGAGACCGGCGGCCTTAAGGACACCGTACAGCCCTACAACCAGTTCACCAACGAGGGCAACGGCTTCACCTTCGACCGCTACGAGGCCGGACTGCTCCTCGACGCCATCAACCGCGCCAAGACGATGTACTTCACCGACCGCGCGCGCTGGGACGAAATGGTTGTCCGCAACATGGACAAGGACGTTTCGTGGGAGAACTCCGCGAAACAGTACCGCGCTCTCTACCTCGAACTCAAGCCGTAATCGAAACCCTCCCCAACCGGGGAGGGCTTTTGTTTTGCGTCAATATTCGATTTCGCCCGTATAGACCAGATTGGCGTCGCCCGTCAGAATGGCCCGTTCGTCGGTACAATTCACGATGAGGTCGCCGCCGCGCACGCGGACGGTCACATCGGTTCCCTTTTCGCAAAGCCCGTTGGCAATCGCCGCCGCGACCGCCGCACAGGCCCCCGTACCGCAGGCCATCGTTTCGCCGCTTCCGCGCTCCCACACGCGCATTTTGATGGTACGCGGATTCACGACGCGGATAAACTCCGTATTGATACGGTCGGGGAACAGCGGCGAATACTCGAACTGCGGCCCGATTCGCGACACGTCCACGCTGTCGACGCGCTCGCAGAATACCACACAATGGGGGTTGCCCACGTCCACGCAGGTTATATGGTAGTCCTGTCCGCCGACGCGCGCGGGGTAGTCGACGACGGTGCTTTCCGGAATCGTCAGGCGCAGTCTGGACACGTCAAGCGCGGCCTGTCCCATGTCCACCGAGGCCGAGGTCACTTTCCCGTTGACGGTGTACACCCGCACATTCTTCACGCCCCCGGCGGTCTCAATCTTCACGAGGTCGCCTTTAGAGAACTCGTTGTCGTAAAGGTACTTCGCCATACAGCGGAGGGCATTCCCCGCCATAAGTCCCTCGCTCCCGTCGGAGTTGAACATTCTCATTTTCGCGTCGGCCTTGTTCGACGGCTCCATTAAAATAATGCCGTCGGCCCCGACGCCGTAATGCCTGTCGCAGAGCGGCACGCACAGCGATTCCGGACTTGTAATCTCCCCGTGGAAGTTTTCGAGGAAAATGTAGTCGTTGCCGCAGGTCTCCATTTTGGCGAAACGTAACTTTTCGCGCTTCGGGCGCAGGCGGCAGATGTCGACGAGTTCCGTATTCCGCTGGGTGTAGCGCGAGGCGAGAATGTCCGTGAGGGCGTTGGCGGTGTCGAGGGAGGTCAGGCACGGAACGCCCAACTGTACACAGCGGCGGTTCAGGCGGATAAAGTCCTTGATGTACTCCGGCTCCGTCGAACCCGTCAGTATCACGTAGTCGATTTTCTCCTCTTCGAGCAGCCGGAACACGCGGCTGTCCTTGCCGAGTTTGCCGACAATCTCAACGTCGGTGCCGAGGCGCATAATCTCGCGCGCTGTGCCGTCGGTGGCGTAGAGGCGGAACCCCATTTCGTCGAGCTTCCGCGCGATGTTGACAATCTCCGGCTGGTCGCGGCGGTTGACCGAAATCAGTACGCCCGCGTGGGTGTGCTTCTCAATCTTGTACCCCGCCGACAGCAGGCCCTTGAAGAGCGCTTCTTGCATACTCTTCCCAAGCCCGAGCACTTCCCCGGTCGATTTCATCTCCGGCGAGAGCGCCGCGTTCGCCGACGGGATTTTCTCGAACGAGAACACCGGGACTTTCACGGCGACGTAGGGCGGCTGACGGTACAGGCCCGTACCGTAGCCCAGCGACGCCAGCGGGACGCCCACCATGACGCGCGTGGCGAGGTCGACCATAGGCACGCCCGTCACCTTCGAGATGTACGGCACCGTCCGCGACGCGCGCGGGTTGACTTCTATCACGTACAATTCGCCCTGATAAATCAGGTACTGGATGTTAATCAGGCCCTTCGTGCCCAGCGACAGCGACAGCTTTTCGGAACAGTCGACAATCGTCTTTAGCATCCGGTCGCGGATGGAGAACGGCGGGTAGACGGCAATCGAGTCGCCGCTGTGGACGCCCGTCCGCTCAATGTGCTGCATGACGCCCGGAATCAGTACGTCGGTACCGTCGGAGATTACGTCGACTTCGAGTTCCTTCCCCATCAGGTACTGGTCGACGAGTACGGGGTTCTCAATCTTGCCCGCGAGGATGATTTCCATGTAGGTACGCACGTCGTACTCGTTGTGGGCAATGACCATATTCTGCCCGCCGATGACGTAGGACGGGCGCAACAGTACCGGGTAGCCCAGCTCTTCCGCCGCGCGCAAGGCCTCCTCCATGCCCATGACGGCGCGGCCCTGCGGGCGCTTGATGTCGAACTTTTCGAGAAGGGCGTCGAACCGCTCGCGGTCTTCGGCCATGTCGATGGATTCGGCGGAGGTGCCCATAATGCGTATGCCGTGGCTGTCAAGGAAACGTGTCAGCTTGATAGCGGTCTGTCCGCCGAACGCCACCACGACCCCGACGGGCTTCTCCACGTCGATAATGTGCATAACGTCCTCGGGGAACAGCGGCTCAAAGTAAAGCCTGTCGGCGGTGTCGTAGTCGGTGGATACGG
This sequence comes from uncultured Oscillibacter sp., assembly GCA_946183715.1. Classification (GTDB taxonomy): domain Bacteria; phylum Bacillota; class Clostridia; order Oscillospirales; family Oscillospiraceae; genus Oscillibacter. The sequence goes on along the minus strand of CAMHDB010000196.1, from coordinate 106 downwards.
TTTCGGGGTTGTTGTTGACGATGACCACCTCGTAGCCCAAATCTTTGAGCGTCCAGACGCAATGCACTGACGAGTAGTCGAACTCGATACCCTGTCCGATACGGAT
>CAMHDB010000195.1 GCA_946183715.1 uncultured Oscillibacter sp. | reverse complement strand
CACCACCATGCTGGGCGTGCTCATTTACGCGCTGTTCCTGTACCGGGCCGATTTGACCGTCCGGCGCGTCTTTCTGGCGAAACTCCTGACGAATGTCGAGAATGTCGTACTCGGCGCGCTTTGGATGGCGATTCTCAGCGGCAAGGCGTATCTCGTGACGGCCTCGGCGAGCGCCGTCAAGAATCTTGTGATGTTGCCCGTACAAACCGCGCTCCTGTGCGCGCTGTTCGCGCTCCTGTTGCCGTACTTGAAACGCGCCGGGCTTGTCCCCGCCGACACCGCCGCGCGTCTGCGCCTGTAAAGCCTTATACGTACACACATAGCAGTATCGGGAGGGCGTCCGCGCTCTCCCGATACGGTTTCAGTCTTTGATACCCTTTTTCATCCAGACGCCGCTCCGGTAGCGCCGGAAGAAAATCAGACTGCGCGTCGACCAGTCCAGAATCGCGTGCGCGAACCAGACGCCCTCGACGCCGTAGCCCATGTACTTTCCCAGCACGTAGGCGAAAAAGACCCGGCAAAGCCACATAGAACCCATACTGACGAGCATGGTAAAGCGCGCGTCGCCCGCCGCCCGCAGGAAGGACGGCACCAGAAAGGACGGCGTCCAGAGAACCATAGAGGACACGCCGTGCAGGACTGTCACGCTGACCGCGAGGCGTTCGGCCTCCGGCGAGACGCCGTAGACACGCATAATCAGCGGCAGAAACGCCAGAATCAGCAGGTTGACGACAATCAGGAGCGCGTAGCAGACCTTGACGAGTTTCCGCATATAGGCCCGGGCCTCGTCGTACTCCCCCGCCCCGACGCATTGACTGACAACCGTCGTCAGGCCCAGATTGACGCCCTGTCCGGCGAACAGGTGGAAGTTGCCCAGCGTGTTTCCGATAGCGTTGGCGACGATGGACGCCGTGGGGAATGTCGAAATCAGGCTGAACAGCACGAGACGCCCTAACTGAAAGGTACCGTTTTCGATACCGCTCGGAATGCCGATGTAGAGGATATTCCGCATGAGGCGCGGGCGGAACGAGAACCCGCGCATATTCGACAGGTGCAACGGCAGTTTCGGGTTGCAGAGTACGGAGAGTATCACGACCGCCGCCAGCGTGCGGGAAATCAGCGTGGGAATCGCCGCGCCCGATACGTCCATACCAAGCCCGAAAATCAGCACCGCGTTTCCGGCCACGTTCACGGCGTTCATCAACAGCGACACCGACAGCGAAATGTCGGAACGCTCCATAGTCCGGAGAATCGCCGCGCCGCCGTTGTAGAGCGCTATTCCCGGAATCGACGCCATGACAATCAGGTAATATTTGTTCGTGGCCTCCATGACATCCGGCTCGACGTGCCCGAAGAGCGTATTCAGAACCGCGGCCCGGAACAGGTACAGAGCCAGCGTAATCAGGACGGAAACCGCGCCCAGTAATAAAATGAGGTGCTGTCCGGCGTTGTTGGCGTTGTCGCGCTCCCCGCGCCCGATGTACTGTCCGGCGACCGCCGCGCCCCCGGCGGCCATCGCGCTGAAGGCGTAAATCATGAGGTTGCTTATCGAATCGACCAGCGACACGGCGGAAATCGCGGCGTCTCCGACGTGCGAGACCATCAGCGAATCGGCCAGCCCCACGCCGATTGCGAGGAACTGTTCCAGCAACAGCGGGCCGATTAAGCCGACCAGTTGCCGGTTTGAGAAGCGGCTGAGCGTGACGGGGGGCTGTGTTGCTTTCATAGACGGGTTATGCCTTCTTTCCGGCGAATTTCCGTGAGAATATCACAATTCCGCCCCGAAATCAAGCCCCGTCTTAATTTTCCCGCCGGACGGACGATATAATTTAAAAGGGGGCGGGGGATATGAATTTACTCATTGCCGGTTCGGCGAGCCAGTACGCGAAGAACGCGGCGCGGAAAACACAGTGGGACTTGAAGAAGCGGAGCGGCGATTTGACGGGACATAAAAAGTCACTGAGTGACTACGTGAATATCACGAAGGCGTCCTCCGTACTGCCGCAGACCGACGAGGCCGACAGCAAAATGTCGGCGATTATGACGAAGGCGCAGGCCGGGAAGAAACTCTCCTATGACGAGTGGGAGTATCTCCGGGCCAAGAACCCCGTGATGTACGAGAAACTACGGGAAGTCGAGAAGGAACAGAAGGCCTACGAAGAGGAACTCAAGCACTGTAAGACGAAAGACGAGGCGCGGCGTCTGCACCTGTCGAAGCTGGGCGACATCCTGTCGGCGGCGAAGAACGGCGACGGGAGCGCGCTGATACGTCTCAACCGCCTGACGCGGACGATGACGGAGTTCACGAAGAGCGAGGAGTACCACGAACTGCCCACGGAGGCGGAAGAGTCCATAGAGCGCGCCCGCGAGGAGGCCTTACGGCTGGAGGAAGAAATCGCGGAACAAGAGGCCGGGACGGAGGACAAACCCGTTTCCGGCACGGAATCCGAACCTGTCGAGGACGCGAAGGCCGTCGCGGAGACGAACGCGAAGCCCGTTACGGACGCGGAATCAAAGCCTGTCAGGAAAACGGAATCCGAACCTGTCAGGAAACCGAACGCCGCGAAAAGGCCGAAAGCCGATTTCAAATTTGGCGCGCCGTCCCCGGAACTTTCGTTCGGGCGGCGGGAGTACGTCCACCGGCGCGACGACTTCTCCCGGGACGATTCCCGCCGGAGGGCGTTCGACGCCGACGCCTGACGACATGCCCCTCCGTCACCGTGACAGAGGGGCAAACTTTATTGCCAGTATACCACGTCGGTTTCTTTCGGATTGGGGCCGTACTCGTTCTCCCCGGGCTGACTGTCCATGCAAAGGAACGCAAGCAGTACGAGCGCCCCCAGCGGGATGAACGCCAGCAGGAACCATAAGCCCGTGCGCCCGGTGTCGTGCAGGCGCCGGAAGATGAGCGAGAGCGCCGGCAGGAAAATCGCCAGCGTGAACAGGCTGTTCAAGACATAAACCAGTCTCGGGCCGCCAATTGGCGTGCCCACTGTGGAAATCGCCAGCGACGCCAGAAACACGAACAGCACAAAGTACCAATACTCACTGCGCCGCGCGCGCCCGTCGAAGTCCGCGTAGTGCCGGAATACGGATTCAATCGCTTCCTGAAAGGTCATAAGGATTCAACCCCCAATTTTATCCGCCGATTCTCTGCTTTGGAGAAACAAGAACGGAGGCTCTTACAGGCAGTATTTTCGGACAATCGGAATTTTGTTCAGGATAATGGAGAGGAGCGCGGAAATGATAAACACACACAGGGAAATAAGGGGGACAGACAAGATTGGATGAATAAAAAAGACATCGAAAATATATCTGGTGAACGCTGACAATACTAATACATGAATCAGGTAGACGCCAAAGACATACTTAGATATTCCTGAAATCAGTTTTTTTGCCAACTCTAAGATACCGTTTGCTGTCGCGCGCTTTACGAACACGAACACCGCAATACTTTCAAAAAAGACATTGAATCTGTCGTAGGCGTAGAAAAGGCTGATGGCCTCGTTTTCATGACGCGACACGATGGATGTAAAGAAGAATGTGGACAGAAATCCGACAGCCCCCATGATATAAATCAGATATGCCCATCTTTTGTTCAATTCTCTTCTACTCAGGTAATAACCCGCGAC
>CAMHDB010000194.1 GCA_946183715.1 uncultured Oscillibacter sp. | reverse complement strand
GTAGCGGGCATGGGAGGAGGAGTTCTTTTCGGCGGGCTGTGTGGCGTAGGCGTCGTGGAGCTGTTTCAAGACGGTGTTGTAGTCGTTGACAAAATCGGTAATCGTCTTCATAAGCTCGTCGGAGCCAGCAGAGGTATTGAACGAAATCGCGTTGGCCCGTTCGGTGTCGCTGACGGCGGTGGCCGTGAGATTTTCCGTGTTGAAACTGCCGTTGAGCGTGACCTTCATGCCGTCCATGTCGATGGTGTTGGAGGCGCGGGTCAGGGTCGTGAGTTCGCCATTGACGAGCGCGCGGACGGTGGCGTCGGTGCCCTTGGTGCGGGATTCCCCCATTGTGGTCGCGTTCCGGAAGAAGTCCGCGCTCTCTACTCTGGGCGTGTCCGCGAGCCTCTGCCCGTTCTGGTAGAGCGTGAATTTCCATGTGTCGGGAATCGCGTTGCCCGAGCCGAGCATGTAGAACTGTCCCGTTCCCTCGTCGTAGCCGACAGAGCCGGTGATGGCGTTTCCGTTGCTCTTCTCGTTAATGCTCCCAATGACCTCGGCAACGGTCGTGTTTGCGTCGAAATCGCCGATAACGTCCTTAGAGGCGAGTTTCAGGTTGACCGTTCCATCCGCGTCGGTAATGCCGAAAATTTCGCCCAGTGTCCGTTCCCGCGGGTCTCCGGTCGTGAAGAGTTTTTTGGCGAGGTCATTGTCAAAGCTGATATTTCCGCCCGCCCCGGTCTCTTTCGCGGCAAAGACGAACTTTCCGGTCAGTTTGGAGAAGGACGCGTTCACGCCCATGTCGCTGTTGTTGATTTTGGAGAGGACGGATTCCAGAGAGTCGTCCGCCGCGACAGAAACGCTCTTATTGTTGATGGTCAGCTCGTAGAGGCCTTCGCCGTCCGGTGTAAAGGTACTGAGGTCGAGCAAGTTTCCGATGGTGGACTTGGTATCGAGGTAGTTGCTGATTCCCGCGTCGAGGCCGAGGAGTGCGGCGGCGCGCTCGTCCGACACGCTGATGGAGAACGTGGACGTATCCCCGACACTGAACGACAGCGCGTTCGGGTCGTCCGTCGATGTAGTCGCCGTAAGGTCGCCCATGCCGAGGCCGTTGATACCCTGCTTCAAGGCCTCCTGAACGCCGTCCCGCTCCATGATGGACTTGTCCAGCTTGACGCTCTTGGTCACGCCGTCCACCGTGACGCTGATGGACTTCTGGGAGAGGTAGTCGGCGACGGTCTTCGTGTCCACGAAAGTCCCGTCCGCGAATGTGTACTTCTTATCGCTGGAACCGGTGTAAAGGGGACTGTCGGTCGCGCCCAGCGCGGTTTTCATACTGCTGTCGAGGTAGCTGACGTAGGGACTGGCCCCCCGGTTGCCCTTGTCGGAGAAGGTAATATTTCCGTTGCTGTCCGTGCCAACGTCGATGAGTTCGCTGGCCTTTTGGGTGCCGTATCCGGTGTTGACCGTCGTGTTTTCGAGTTTCGCTTGGATGGCGTCGACGATGGTGCTTCCGTCTGTGCCGTCGGTCTCGTCGAACGTGAGGTCGATTCTCTTGCCGTCGTAGTTGATGGTCATGGTGCCCTTGAGGGTGCCGACGCGTTCCGTGTCGCCCGCGACTGCGGTGATACGGTTCGTGGTGGTGTTGGAGACGTTGAGGCCCAGCACATCGGCGGCGACGCTGTAGCTGGCCGCCGTGGCGGTCTGCGCGGCGAGAAGCTGGACATTGCTGGAAGAGCGCCCGCTCGCCGACACCTTGGACACCGCGTCGGCGTCGTTCCCCGTCACCGTCGTGGATATGGCGTTGTTGAAGAAGGCGTTGCTCATGAGGTTGGTCTTGGAGGTGTAGGAGGTGTATTTCTGGGTCAGGTCGTACATTTTATCGGTGATACCGCGGTACGCGTCCTGCTTCCACTGGTATTTGCTCTGTTCCTGCTGTAACTGCGTGATTCTGGCCTTATAGCCGGATACGCTGTTCTCAATCATGGCCTCGGTGTCCATGCCGCTGGCAAGGCCGCTGAGGACGTTGCGTGTGCCGTACAGGCTGCTGGTACTGCTGGCCGTACTGCTCATCAGGCTGTTGATGTTTGCCATAGCGCTCAACTCCCTTACTATAGGGTGTGCGAAAAAATTTGTACTCCCCTATTAATTTTCTTATCTTTTATATCGACATAATAGATAGAAAGATTAATAGGTCCCGAGAAATTTTTATCAGACAGGAGGACTTGCCTTGAAAAAAATCATTACCATCACGAACCAGAAGGGCGGCGTCGGGAAAACGACCACGGCCATGTCGATTCTGGGCGTCCTGCATAAGATGAAGTACCGGACTTTGGGCGTGGACTTGGACCCGCAGGGGAGTTTGGGCTTCAGCGCCGGGGTGGACATTGAACACTGCGACACCGTCTACGATGTGTTCACGGGCGAGAAATCCATCGACGACGTGATTGTCTCCACGGAGGAACTCGGGGACATTCTCCCCTCGAACATCGACCTGTCCACGGTGGAACTCGAATTTCGCTCCGAGGGGCGCGAGTGCCTGCTACGCAACGAGCTGAGAAAAATCGCCGGGAACTATGACTACATCATCATCGACACCCCCCCGGCCCTCAACGTCCTGACTATGAACGCCTACGCCGCCTCCGGCGGACTCATCATCCCCATGGCCCCCGAAATTCTCAGCGTGCTGGCCGTCTCGCAGATTCGCGACACCATCCAGACTATCAAGGAGAACTTCAACCCCGATTTGGAAGTGTTGGGGATTCTGCTCAACCGCTTCAGTCTCCGCCTCCGCCTCAACCGCGAAGTGGACGACATGGCGCAGAAATTGGCCAAAAACCTTGGGACAAAGGTCTTCCGGACGAAGATACACAGCAGTGTGTCGGTGGCGGCCTCCCCGGCCTACGCCGAAAGCATCATCACCTACGACCCCGCCTCCAAGCCCGCCAAGGACTTCAAGTCGCTGGTCAAAGAACTCATGAACGGAAAGTAAGACGGGCTTTTCAAACGCCGGAATCTCTGCTATAATAGGGAGGACGGAATCCGAACCATGAAAAGGGGGAAACGGTATGCCAAAAAACACCTCCAAGACGGGAAAGAGCAGTAAGACGGCGCGGGTACTCAGTCTTCTGACTGACCCGGCGGCCTCTCTGCTGGGCGGCTCCCGTGGGCATAGAGACGAAGACGACGAGACCGGGGCGCAGGGTAGCGGTGCCCGCGGTCTGGACGACGCCGCCACCGAAAGCCGGATTCAGGCGTCGCTCGCGGCGGAAGAGGATTCGCTGGTTACGGAACTGTTCGGAAAGAAAGAGCCGGCCCGGCCTGCCCCGGCGGCCCCCGCCCCGGCCCCGCCGTCACGCAACGAGCCGGAGGCACAGGAACCCGACCCGCGCACATTAGAATTGCTCTCCATGCTTAGCAACCCCTCCACGCTGGGCAACAGCGCCATGCCGTTGCCGGAAGAAGGGCCTCCGCCGACGCTGGGCATGGATTTCGCGGACGAGCTGACGGCGGGAATGCCGGAACAGCCGCGGTATGAGCCGGAACCCGAACCGGAACCCGCGCCGCCCGTACAACAACAGTACGCCGCGCCGAGACAGGCCACGCTACAGTATGCCGCGCAACCCGCACAGCAACAGGCCGCGCCGCAGTATGCCGCGCAAC
>CAMHDB010000193.1 GCA_946183715.1 uncultured Oscillibacter sp. | reverse complement strand
GCGGGACGCTTGACCCTATGGCGACGGGCGTTTTGCCCGTGTTCGTCGGACAGGCTACGAAAGCGATGGAGTTCGCGGAGAACAGCCGCAAAGAGTACGTCGGGGGCTTACGCCTCGGAGTGTCGACGGATACGCAGGACATCACCGGGCACACATTGGAAACGCGTCCTGTCGGCGCGGCGGCGGCGGACGTGGGGGCCGTATTCCGGGCCTTTACGGGCGAAATCGAACAGATACCGCCGATGTACTCGGCGCTCAAAGTACGGGGGCGGAAGCTGTACGAGCTGGCGCGGAGGGGCGAGGAAGTCGCGCGCGCGCCGCGTACCGTGACGGTCTACGAGTTGGAGTTACTCGGACAGGAAAGCCCGACGGACTACAAATTCCGCTGTCTGTGCTCGAAGGGCACCTATATTCGGACGCTCTGCGACGATATCGGGGCGCGTCTGGGCTGTGGCGGGACGCTCTACGCGTTGCGCCGGACGCGCGCCGGGGCCTTCACGGAGGCCGACGCCGTGACACTCGACGCCGTACAGGAGCGCGGCGCGGCGCTCTTGCGGCCCGTCGACACGCTTTTCCGGGAGTATCCGGAAATCCGGGGGCTGTCCCCGGCGAAGGAACGCCGCGTGCGTTGCGGGAACGAAATCCGGCAGGAAGTCGCGGACGGGCTTTACCGCGTGTACGGGCAGAACGGGGATTTCCTTTGCCTGTCGGAGGCGCGCGCCGGGACGCTCAAAGCCGTCAAAAATTTCTTTACGTCATAGAAAGCGGGAAGTGTAGCCATGTCCCAACAGGAAAAAGTGATTGCGCTGGGCTTTTTCGACGGCGTACACCTCGGACACGGGGCGCTCTTGCGGCGTACCGTCGAGGAGGCGAAGCGGCGCGGCGTACTCTCCGCGCTGTTCACGTTCGACCGCCCGCCGAAAGAAGTCGTCACGGGGATTCCGTGCCCGCTCATCAACTCGCAGGAGGACCGCGCCGGACTTGTCCGCCGTCTCTACGGCGTCGAGCACGTTATTATTGCGCCGTTCAACGCCGAAATGATGGCCACCCCGTGGGACACGTTCGTTACGGACATTCTCCGGCAACACCTTCACGCCGTGCATCTCGTCGCCGGACACGACCACCATTTCGGACACCGCAACGCCGGGAATCCCGAACTGCTCCGGGAGAAGTGCGCCGAACTCGGGATGGGCTGTGACATTATCCCGAAAGTCGCGCTGGACGGCGTGACTGTCAGCTCTACGCATATCCGGCGGCTGCTTGCGGCGGGGGATGTCGAGACGGCGGAACGCTTCCTCGGACACCCGCACATCCTGACGCAGGAAGTACGGCACGGGCGGCGAATCGGGCGCACGATGGGCGTACCGACTATCAATATGGCCTTCCCGCCGCACGTCATGGCCCCGGCGCACGGCGTCTACGCGACCGCGGCGGTACTCCCCGGCGGGCGGCGCCACATCGCCGTGACGAACGTCGGCACGCGGCCCACCCTCGACAACGGCGCGGACGTTACGGTAGAGAGCTGGCTTCCCGACTTCGACGGCGACCTGTACGGGCGGCCCGTGCGGATAGAGTTCCGGCACCGGATACGCGGGGAGATACGCTTCCCGTCGCTCGACGCCCTCCGCGCGCAAATCGCCGCCGACGCCGACGCCGCCCGCGACTGGTTCGCCGTACACCCGCCCGAATAAAGCCCCGCACGGGACGCCGCCGCAAAAAAACTGTTGCCATTTCCGCCGGAATGGTGTATGATAGGCCTTGCAAGTCGAAACCCGCCCGGACTGAGGAGGAAAACAACATGAGTAAAACCGCCCGACTGGTACTGAAAATCGTGGGAGCAAGTCTGGCCTTCGCGGCGTGCGTGTGCCTGATTATCGGCGGATGGCACGACCTGAGCGTCGGCTACAGCGGACTGCGCAACCGTTGGAGCCGGAAGTTCAATTCCGAGTACGACGACTACGACGACGAGGAGGAACTCTTCCAGTGAGCCAAAACGCCGCGCCGCCCTTCCGTAAAGGAAGCGGCGGCGTTCGTGCGCAATGAGGCGGATTCAGTTCAGAAAATCCTTGAGTTTCTTGCTGCGGCTCGGGTGGCGGAGTTTGCGCAAGGCCTTGGCCTCAATCTGCCGGATACGCTCCCGGGTTACGTTGAACTCCTTGCCGACTTCCTCCAACGTGCGCGTGCGCCCGTCCTCGATACCGAAACGGAGTTTGAGTACTTTTTCCTCGCGGGGCGTGAGCGTCGAGAGCACTTCCATGAGCTGTTCCTTCAAGAGCGTGAACGACGCCGCCTCCGACGGCTCCGACGCGCCCTCGTCCGGGATAAAGTCGCCCAAATGCGAATCCTCCTCCTCGCCGATGGGCGTCTCCAGCGAAACCGGCTCCTGCGCGATTTTCAGAATCTCCCGCACTTTCTCCACGGGCATATTCATCTCCTCGGCGATTTCGGTCGGCGTGGGGTCGTGGCCCAGCTCCTGCAATAACTGCCGGCTCACGCGGATGACTTTGTTGATAGTCTCCACCATGTGGACGGGTATCCGGATGGTACGGGCTTGGTCGGCGATTGCGCGTGTAATGGCCTGACGAATCCACCAAGTGGCGTAGGTAGAGAACTTGTAGCCCTTCGTGTAGTCGAACTTCTCCACGGCCTTAATCAGGCCCAGATTGCCCTCCTGAATCAGGTCGAGGAACAGCATACCGCGCCCGACGTACCGCTTGGCTATCGACACCACAAGGCGCAAGTTCGCCTCGGCGAGTTTCTGCTTGGCGGCGTCGCCCCTGCTTTTACGCTTTTTGAGCAACGCTTCCTCCTCCCGGGAGTACGGAAGAGGCTCCTTGTTTTTACGCCTCCGGTTCTGTTCGCGGAGCCTCTCTTCGGCGTCCGTCCCGGCGGTCATGGCCTTGGCCAGCGTGATTTCCTCGTCGGGCGTCAGAAGCGCAACCTTGCCGATTTCCTTCAGGTACATTCTTACCGGGTCGTCCACCGAAAAGCTGTTGACGAGCGTATTGGGGTCTACGAGTTCCTCTTCCTCTACTTCCGCGATTTCCTCGGCGGGGGGGTCTTCGTCGGCGTCAGTGGGGAGTAAATCCGCGCCCGCGCTGATGTCGATGCTTAACTGTTCGAGCGAATCATAGAGCTGGTCGAGCTGGGCACCCTCCAAATTGAGTTCGTCCACGGCGTCCATGAGTTCGGCGGATTCCAGCTTGCCCTTTTTCTTGCCGTGGGCCAGAAGCTGACGCAGTTTCTCGTTCTGCATGAGCCACGCGGAGGCGGGGAGCGCCGCTACCTGACTGTCCGTCAGGCGGAGAATGCCGGCCTTCTGGGCCTCCTCGTCGGTCATGAGGGGGAGTTCGCCTTTGGGGAGAAAGAAACCGTCGGATTCCGGCTTTGCGTCCTCGTCGGCGGGCTTTTCGGAAGCGGCTTCTCCGGCGACAGGCTTCGCGGCCTCTTTGACGGCCTTCTCCGCGACAGGCTTCGGGGCTTCCTTGACGGCCTTCTCCGCGACAGGCTTCGGAGATTCCTTGACGGCCTTCTCCGCGACGGGCTTCGTATCTTGCTTGACAGCCTTTTCCGCGACAGGTTTCGGAGTTTCCTTCGCGACAGGCTTCGGGGCTTCCTTCGCGACGGGCTTCGTATCTTCCTTGACAGCCTTCTCCGCGACAGGCT
>CAMHDB010000192.1 GCA_946183715.1 uncultured Oscillibacter sp. | reverse complement strand
AACCATCGGGGAAGCCGAAGACCGCGCGCTGTCCATCCTCAACGACGCCCACCAGCGGGCGGAATCGAAGACGCGCGAAGCCCTCTTGGAAGCCAACGAGAAGATTCTGAAAGACCGAAGCGAATATGAGAAGGAAGTCCGCGAGCGCCGCTCGGAACTACAGCGGCAGGAGAACCGCTTACAGCAGAAGGAAGACAACCTAGACCGCAAACTCGACGCCATCGAGAAGAAGGAAGAAGACCTCGCCCGCAAACACGCCGCCGCCGACGAAGTCAACGCCGAAGTGGAGCGCGTCAAACGGGAGCAAATGGCCCTGTTGGAGCGCATTTCCGGGTTCACGCCCGAACAGGCCCGCGACTACATCATCCAGCAGGTCGAGGCCGATGTCACGCACGAGACCGCCCTGAAAATCAAAGAAGTCGAATCCCGCATGAAAGAGGAGTGCGAGGCCCGCGCGCGCGAAATCGTCGCGCAGGCGATTCAGCGCTGTGCCGCCGACCAGACCGCCGAAATGACCGTCAGTGTGGTTCCCCTGCCCAATGACGAAATGAAGGGCCGGATTATCGGGCGCGAGGGGCGCAATATCCGCTCCATCGAGACTTTGACCGGCGTCGACCTCATCATAGACGACACCCCCGAGGCGATTACCATCTCCTGTTTCGAGCCCGTCCGCCGGGAGATTGCCCGCGTCGCGCTGGAAAAACTCATCGCCGACGGGCGAATCCACCCCACGCACATCGAGGAGACCGTAGAGCGCGCGCGGCGCGACGTGGAAGCAACGATTAAATCCGAAGGCGAGCGCGCCGTGTTCGAGTGCGGCGTGCGCAACCTCCACCCCGAACTGGTCAAAATGATTGGCCGCCTCCACTACCGCACAAGCTACGGGCAGAATATCCTCCAGCATTCCATCGAAGTCAGCCACCTCGCCGGATTCATGGCCGCCGAACTCGGCGCCGACGCGCAGGTCGCCCGCCGCGCCGGACTGCTCCACGACTTGGGCAAGGCCGTTGACCACGAAATGGAGGGCACCCACGTCGCGCTGGGCGTGGAGTTCGCGCGGAAATTCCGCGAACGCGACGAAGTCATACACGCCATCGAGGCACACCACAACGACGTGGAGCCGCGTACCCTCGTCGCCTGTCTGGTACAGGCCGCCGACGCGATTTCCGCGGCGCGCCCGGGCGCACGGCGCGAGAATCTCGAAAACTACATCAAGCGTCTGGAGCAGTTGGAGGAAATCACCAATTCCTACCCGGGCGTAGACAAGGCCTACGCCATACAGGCCGGGCGCGAAGTGCGCGTCATGGTCAAGCCCGAACAGGTCAGCGAAGACCAAATGGTCATTATGGCCCGCGACCTTGCCAAGAAAATCGAAACCGAAATGGAGTACCCCGGGCAAATCAAAGTGCATGTCCTCCGGGAGACGAAGGTAGTCGAATACGCGAAGTAACACGACGCCCCTTCCCGCAATCATGGGAAGGGGCGTCCCGGCCAAAACCGGCCTCTGCTTCTCTTTGACGACGAACTCCGCCGCGAAACTGTCATATCCGGAAGCGGAGTCGAAAACACCCGCGGGGCGCCCGGCGCGGGAAACAGCGAAATGTTTTTCCGAAAGCCTTTACAACGACAGAAAGCTATGATATAATCCGCCTCACGGCCCGGGGCCATGTTCCGCGGATTTCACCCTGTCCCGAAACGCGGTTCCGAGGGGTATCAGACAGGAAAGGTGGATTACCATGCTCCGCAAAGACCAGAAAACCGCTATCATCGACGCCAACCGCACCCACGAGAACGACACCGGCTCCCCGGAAGTCCAGATTGCCATTCTCACCGAGCGCATCAACGTGCTGACCGAGCACATGCGCCGCAACCCGCAGGACAAGCACTCCAACCGCGGCCTGCTCAAGATGGTCGGCAAGCGCCGCAGTCTGCTGGACTACCTCCAGCGCAAGGACATCGAGCGCTACCGCGCCCTGATTGCCAAGCTGGGCATCCGGAAATAAGACGGCGGGGTGACGGAGCGCTTGCGCCTCCGTCGCCCCTTTGCGCGCGTGGGGAGACTTTTTTGTATTTGGAAGCGTGTCCGCGCGCCGGGCCCGGTTTCAAATGCGAAAAGGGCTCCCCGAATCGAAAGAAACCATGTGATTTAAGGAGTAGCAACGCAAATGTCAACCATCATTCATCAAAGAACGTTCCCGCAGTACCGCAAGTACGAAATGGACTTGGCCGGACACCCCCTGACGCTGGAAGTCGGCAAGCTCGCCGAGCTGGCCAACGGGGCCGTCATGGTCGGCTACGGCGACACCCGCGTGCTGGTATGCGTCACCGCCGCGCCGCGCCCCCGCGACGGTATCGACTTCTTCCCGCTGAGCGTCGACTTCGAGGAGAAGCTCTACGCCGTCGGGCGGATTCCGGGCAGTTTCACGCGCCGGGAGGGCCGCCCCGGAGAGAAAGCTATCCTGACTTCCCGGATTATCGACCGCCCCATCCGGCCCCTGTTCCCCTACGACTTCCGGAACGATGTAGCCGTCACCGCCACCGTCATGAGCGTGGAGCACGACTGCTCCCCCGAAATCGCCGCCCTGATTGGCACGTCCGCCGCGCTCGCGATTTCCGATATCCCGTGGGCCGGGCCCGTCGGCGCGCTGAAAGTCGGCCTCATTGACGGTCAGCTCGTCATCAACCCCGACAGCGAACAGCGGAAAGTCAGCGACCTTGACGTGACGGTCGTTTCGACGGGCAAGAAAGTCGTCATGATTGAGGCCGGCGCGAATCAGGTCGACAACGAGACCATGTTCCGGGCCATCCAGTTCGCCCACAACGAGAACCAGAAGCAGGTAGAGCTCATCAACCGCATGGTGGCGGAAGTCGGCAAGCCGAAATTCGACTACCCCCACGCGGCGTTCAATCAGGAGCTGTTCGACGCGATTGTCGCCAAGTACGGGGACGAGGCCAAGGCCGCTATGGACACCGACGACAAGAACGTCCGCGAAACGCGCTGGAACGCTATGGTTGAGAAGTGGCGCGCGGAGTATCTGGAGACGTACCCGGAACTCGACCAGTATTTAGAGGAGTTCACCTACAAATTCCAGAAGAAGATAGTCAAGGCGTGGCTCCTCGAAGGGCACCGCGTCGACGGGCGCGCCAAGAACGAAATCCGGCCCCTCGCGGCGGAAGTCGGCGTACTCCCCCGCGTCCACGGCTCCGGGCTGTTCACGCGCGGGCAGACACAGGTACTGTCCATCGTCACCCTCGACACCCTCTCCGCCAACCAGAAACTCGACAACATCTGGGAGGACACCGAGAAGCGCTATATTCACCACTACAATTTCCCGGGCTACTCCGTCGGGGAGGCGAAACCGTCGCGCTCTCCCGGACGCCGCGAAATCGGACACGGTGCCCTCGCCGAACGCGCCCTGCTTCCCGTCATCCCCGACACGGAAACTTTCCCCTACTCGATTCGCGTCGTGAGCGAAGTCCTGTCCTCCAATGGCTCTACGTCTCAAGGCTCCGTGTGCGGCTCCACGCTGGCCCTCATGGACGCCGGAGTGCCGATTACGGCCCCCGTCGCCGGGATTTCCTGCGGCCTCATTCAGGACGACGACGGCTCCTTTACGACCTTCATCGACATTCAGGGCGTGGAGGACTTCCACGGCGAAATGGACTTCAAAGTAGCCG
>CAMHDB010000191.1 GCA_946183715.1 uncultured Oscillibacter sp. | reverse complement strand
GCCATGACCCGCATGGCCGGGGACCAGCTCGGCGCGTTCACGCTCGACATCGAACTCCGCCGCGACGGCAAAAGCTACACCGTCGAAACACTGGAAACCCTCCGGGCGCGCTTCCCCGACGCGGAGCTGTGGCTGCTCATGGGTACGGACATGTTCCTGTCCCTGCACAACTGGTACCACGCCGAACGGATACTGTCCCTCGCCGGAATCGCGGCCTTCGGGCGCTCCGGCGAGGACATCGACGCGAAATTCTCCGCACAGCGCGAGACACTCTACCGTAAATTCCCGTTTGCGCGTATCTTTACGCTGTCCGTGCCGGACGTTATCGACGTTTCGTCGACGGAAGTCCGGGAGACACTGTCGCACGGCGGCGGCGCGCGCTTACTCCCGCCCGCGGTCTACGGCTATATCCTCCGCGAGGGCCTGTACAATACCAACGCGGACTTGAAGCATTTGCCGCTTTCGCAACTCCGCCCCGTGGCGCTGTCCTGTCTGAAACATCAGCGCATTCCGCACGTACTCGGCACCGAACAGGAGGCCATACGCCTGAGCATCCGCTACGGCGCGGACGTGGAGCAAGCAAGACGCGCCGCGCTTCTGCACGACTGCACGAAAGCCTGTACGCCGGAGGAACAGTTCGCCCTCTGCGCGCGCTACGGAATCGAACTCGACCCGGTGGAACGCGGCAACCCCAAACTCTTGCACGCGCTGACGGGGGCCGCCGTGGCCCGGGAGGTCTACGGCATGAACAGCGAAATTGTCAGCGCCATACGCTACCACACCACCGGACGGGCCCGCATGAGCCTGTTGGAGAAAATCATGTACCTTGCGGACTACATAGAGCCGTCGCGGGACTTCCCGGGCGTATGGGAACTGCGGCGCGCCTGTTATGAGGATATCGACGGCGGCCTCGCGATGGGCCTTGAAATGACGGTTCGGGAGATGGACGCGCGCGGGGAACCCTTGCACCGCGCGACACTGGAAGCTCTGAAGGACGTGAAAGGAACGAGATGAAGAAATACAATCAACAGTACACGAGAATGGGCGGCAGATACAATTCGATGTACACGCCGTATACGTCCAGCAGAAAGCGGAGAGGCGGCAGAATTTTTCCGCTGATTCTCATCATCCTGATGTTGCTGGTTCTGATTGCGCACACGCTCTGGCAGAAACTTTTCGTGCGGCCCGTGCTCCCGTCCACCCGCGAGGCGGACGTTGAGGCGGTGTCGCCCAACAGCCGCATGGACGCCGTACAGGCCGGAGAACTCCCCCCCGACGGCGATACCATCGACTACGGCGAGGGTATCCGCCCCCGTCAGGACGGCGTGCGCAAGAGTGAGGACTTCTACACCGTCCTGATACTGGGCCGCGACACCGGCGGCGGCGGGAATACCGATACCATGCTGCTCGTCAGCTACGACGTGACCAACCAGAAGGCCCACGTCATGTCGATTCCCCGCGATACCATGATTAACGTCCCGTGGGACGTGAAGAAAATCAACTCCGTCTACAGCTACTTCGGCGGCGGGGAGAAGGGCATTCAGCAGGTCTACAAGGAGGTCTCACAGCTCGTCGGCTTCCAGCCCGATTTCAAAATCGTGGTCGAGTGGGACGCCGTGGAGAATATCGTAGACGCCATCGGCGGCGTCTGGTTCGACAACCCCTACCCCATGGACTACCACGACCCCAAACAAGACCTCGTCATCGAACAGGAGCAGGGCTACCGCCTTCTGACCGGCTCCGACGCCATGCAGGTCATCCGCTGGCGCGCCAACGACAACGACAGCCCCTACGGCTACCGCAAGCGGAACGGCGGAATCGGCGACGCCGGGCGCATGGAACTTCAGCAAAATTTCCTGAAAGCGCTCTTCCGGCAAATGCTGACAATTCAGAACGTCCGCAACATCAATAAAATTGCGCGGGTGTGTGAGGAGAACGTCGACACCGACCTGACATTCCAGAATATGCTCTGGTTCCTCCAAAAGGCCTTCATGGGCGGGCTGGGTATGGAGGACATTGAGTTTTTCACCATGCCGTGGTACGGCGTGAGCGTGTGGAGCCGTTCGTACAACCAGAACCTGTCCTACGTCTGTCCGCAGGCGAGCAGTCTGCTGGAAATCGTCAATACGAAACTCAGCCCCTTTGTGGACGAGTTCGACCTGTCGGACTTGGACATCATGTCTGTACGGAGCAACGGCACGCTCCGCTCTTCTACGGGCTACGTGGAAGACCGGGAGGCCACCAAAGTGCGGAAGGATTAATTTCGGAAAGGAGACTTTATGACACCGAAAGAACTTGCCATTATCGCGGCGCGGGCGCTGGACGACAAGAAGGGCCGCGAACTTGCGGTCATCGAAATTACCGACCAGACCACCCTCGCGGACTACTTCGTCATCGCGACCGGGACTTCGAGCACGCAGATTAACGCGCTCAGCGGGGCCGTCGAAAAGGCTATGGAGGAACAGGGCGGGGAACCCCTGCTTCACCGCGAGGGACACCGCGACGGGACGTGGGTTCTGCTGGATTACGGCAGTGTGGTCGTGCATATCTTCTCCGCCGAGGCGCGGGAGTTCTATTCTCTCGAGCGCCTCTGGAGCGACGGGAAGCGTATGGACCTCTCGTTCCTGCGCGAGCAGTGACACAGAACAGGGGGCGGGTATGTATCGAATCATCGTCAGCGACTTGGACGAGACTTTGCTAAATTCCAGCAAGACGGTCTCCGACGAAAACCGGGCGGCCATCCGGGCCGCGCGGGAAATGGGCGTCCGGTTCGTGCCCGCCTCCGGGCGCGGGTACCGGAGTATGGAACGGACGCTCCGCGAGCTTGACCTGTACGACCGCGCCGGGGAGTACGTGATTTCCTTCAACGGCGGCGCGATTACCGAGAACCGAGGAAACCGCCTGTTACACTTTCGGGGGCTTCCATTCCAAGAGGCGGAGGAACTCTACCGCCGGGGCATGGATTACGAGGTCTGTATCCACGTCTACACGATAGATACGGTGTACGTCTACAACCTCCTGCCGTGGGAACGGGATTTCCTCCGGGGGCGCATGGAAGTGGTAGAGGTACAAGACCGGAATCTGGACTTCCTCCGGGGACAGGAAATCGTGAAGTGTCTCTACATGAACACGAACCACGAGTATTTAACGGGAATCGCCCGCGACCTGTCGGACATCACGGGGGACATGGACGTGAGCTACTCGTCCAACCGCTATCTGGAATTTAACCGGAAGGGCGTCAACAAGGGTTCCGGCCTTCGCCGCCTCGCCGAACTGCTGGGCGTCGACATGCGGGACACGATTGCAATCGGGGACAACTACAACGACCTGACGATGATTCAGGCCGCCGGACTGGGCGTCGGCGTCGGGAACACCGTCGGGGAGCTGAAACCCCTCTGCGACTACGTCACCGCCGCCGACTACAATCACAGCGCCGTCGCCGAGGTGATTCGCAAATTCGTTTTGACACAAGGAGGAAGAAAGCGCGCATGAAATACGATTTTACCGCCATCGAGGCGAAATGGCAGAAAAAATGGCTGGAAGTCAAACCGTTCGCCGCCGTCAACGGCGACAAGACCCGCGAGAAGTTCTACGGCCTGATTGAGTTCCCGTACCCGTCCGGACAGGGCCTGCACGTCGGACACGCCCGCCCCTTTACGGCTATGGACATCATCTGCCGCAAGAAG
>CAMHDB010000190.1 GCA_946183715.1 uncultured Oscillibacter sp. | reverse complement strand
AATGTCGCGGACTTCCGGAGAGCGTTCCGGCGGAGTGTACGATACCCTTTGAAGCGTCAGAAAGAGGTTTCCATATGAGCAAGCAAGAGCAGTCACAGTCCCGACAGGCCGTCCGGGAACCGGACGCACCCAGACACAGTAAACGAAAGTCGGCCTTCCGCGCCCGGATGTTTCAAATCTTCCTGCTGGGCGTCGCGGTACTCGCCGCGATTCTCGTCGCCGCGATTGCCTCTCAGGCCGACATGGTTCAGCCCGAGCCCGGTATCACCAGTGAGTTGCTCCGCGAGCAGTTGGAGTACGTCCGCGACCTCGTGACCGTCGAGTACCACTACACCGACGCCGACAAGCAGGAACTCCCCGGTAAGAAGCTCTTTAACACGATTCCGGTACCATGGACGAAAAAGGCGTTCATCATCTCCTACGACGGGGTCATCAAGTACGGCGTGGATGTCAGTCAGGTGGGGCTTTCGGTCAACGGCATTACGAAGACCGTCACGGTAGAAATCCCGCGCGCGAAGATTATCTCGCACGAAATCCCCGAGGAGGGCTTCCGGGTGCTCTACGAGTCCAACGGGCTGTTTAACAAAATCAACATCGACGACGTGACGCTCTTCCGCGCCACGCAGAAAGACAAAATGGAGACCCGCGCCGAAGAACTCGAAATGCCGCAGAAGGCACAGGAACAGTCGGGAGAAGCGATTTCCGCGCTCTTGCGCGCCGTGCCCGGAATGGAGGAGTACAGCCTTGAAATCGAATACGCAAAGTAAGGCCGACGCCGGGGAAGTCGGGACGGCGGAACCCGCGCGCCGACGCGGCCCGTCGCGCGTCAAGATATTCCTGTTCGCGCTGGTTCTGGGCGCGGGACTGGCCCTCTGGGCCGTGAGCTATTTCGACGCCGCCCAGCCCGTCAGCCCCACGATTACAAGCTCTATCCTCAAAGAAGAGCTGAAGTACGTAAAAGACCTCGTGACCGTCGAGTACCGCTACACCAACGCCGACAAGGCCGAGTTCCCCGGACATGTCCTGTTCGGGCAGAGCGTGCCCTTTACGGGGAAAAGTTTCATCGTGTCCTATGACGGCGTGATTAAGTACGGCGTAGACCTCAGCGCGGTGGAAATCCGCGTCAGCGAGGCCGAGAAGACCGTGACTGTCACCGTGCCGGGGAGCAAAGTCATCTCCCACGAAATGCCCGAGGAGGGCTTCCGCGCGCTCGACGAGAAGAACGGCTTATTCAACCGGATACAAATCGACGACGTGACGGAGTTCCGGCGGACGCAAAAGGACGCCATGGAGGCGAAAGCGGTGGAAATGGGTCTCCCGCGGCAGGCACAGGAGCAGAGCGGCAACGCGATAGAGGCGCTTTTACGGGCCACGCCCGGCATGGACGAATACCAGTTGAACATCAAGTACGAGTGACCGGGGCGTGGCACGGAAACCGGAGGGAGCGTTTTCACGGACAATCCGGAATGAAACAGGAAGGAAACGTAGTAAATGTGGATTGCGGACAAGTGGAAAGACTACGAATTGATTGACTGTAGCGGCGGGGAACGGCTCGAACGATGGGGCGGGGAAATCCTCATCCGGCCCGACCCGCAGGTGATTTGGAATACGCCCCGGGACAATCTGCTGTGGCGACAGGCCGGGGCGCGCTATCAGCGTTCGCAGAGCGGCGGCGGACACTGGGAGGCCAACGATTTACCCGAAAACTGGCCCGTGGAATACGGCGACCTGACATTCCACATCAAGCCCATGAATTTCAAGCACACGGGGCTTTTCCCCGAACAGGCCGCCAACTGGGACTTTGCGCGCGAACAAATCGCGCGGGTACCCGTGCCGGAGGACACGCGCGGCGGACTGCTCTCGGGACTGTTCCCGCGCGGCGGCGAGGGCGTGCGCGTGCTGAACCTGTTCGCGTACACGGGCGGCGCGACGGTCGCGTGTGCGAAGGCGGGCGCGAGCGTGTGCCACGTCGACGCCGCGAAGGGTATGGTTGCGTGGGCGCGCGAGAACGCGCGGCTGTCCGGACTGGAAAAGGCCCCCATCCGCTGGATTGTCGACGACTGCGTGAAGTTCGTCGAGCGCGAAATCCGTCGCGGGCGACGCTACGACGCCATTATTATGGACCCGCCGAGTTACGGGCGCGGCCCCGGCGGCGAACTCTGGAAAATCGAGGACCAGTTATATGAACTCGTGAAACTGTGCGTGGGCGCGCTCTCCGACCGCCCCCTGTTTTTCCTGATTAGCTCCTATACGACCGGGCTGGCCCCGTCCGTGACGGGCTACCTGTTGAACGTACTGCTAAAGCCGAAGTTCGGCGGGACGGTGGTCTGGGACGAACTCGGCCTGCCCGTGACGGAATCGGGACTTGTCCTGCCCTGCGGCGCGGCGGGCCGCTGGACTGCCGAACTGTGAAAGGATACACGCCCATGTCTGTAATGCTCCAAGCGGAGAGCGTCCGCTTTGCCTACCCGGTATCCGAGGGGCGCGAGGCCGTGCCCGCGCTGGACGGCGTGACCGTCGCCGTCGAACGCGGTACCTTTACGGTCGTACTCGGGCATAACGGTTCCGGAAAGTCGACGTTCGCGAAGATGTGCAACGCCGTACTGGTGCCCGACGAGGGCACGGTGTCCGTGGAGGGCATGGACACCCGCGACGATACGCTCTTGCTCTCGATTCGTCAGCGCGTCGGGATGGTGTTCCAGAACCCCGACAACCAGATTGTGGCGAATGTCGTGGAGGAAGATGTAGCGTTCGCGCCGGAAAATCTGGGCGTCCCCTCTGACGAAATCCGGCGACGCGTCGACGCGTCGCTGCACGCCGTCGGTATGGACGAATTTGTGACCCACGCGCCGCATTTGCTCTCCGGCGGACAAAAGCAGCGAATCGCCATTGCCGGAGTGCTGGCAATGTGCCCGGACTGTATCGTACTCGACGAGGCCACCGCCATGTTAGACCCCATGGGACGCCGGGAGGTACTGTCGACCGTCCGCCGCCTCAACCGCGAACAGGGAATCACGGTGTTGCTCATCACGCACCACATGAACGAGGCCGAGGACGCCGACCGCGTCATCGTCATGGACGACGGGCGGATTGTCATGGACGGCACGCCGAAGGAAGTCTTTTCGCGCGTGGAGCAGTTGCGCGACACCGGGCTGACGGTACCGGAGACCGTCGAACTGCTTGACCGCCTCTGTCAGGACGGCATGCCCCTGCCGCTGGACGCGCTATCGGTGGACGAGTGCGCCGACGCTATCGCCGACGCCCTCTCCCGGAAAGGATAATGCTTTGGAATCCATTCTACAAATCCGGCACCTGACCCACACGTACAGTATCGGCACCCCGTTCGAGCGGGACGCCGTGAAAGATATCAGCTTTGAAGTAGGGCGCGGGGAATTTCTCGGAATCATCGGGCACACGGGTTCCGGGAAGTCGACGCTCATACAACATCTCAACGGCCTCCTGCGCCCCACGGAAGGACAGGTACTGCTTGACGGAAAGGATATCTGGGCCGACCCGAAACAGATACGCGACGTTCGATTCCGTGTTGGGCTGGTATTCCAGTACCCGGAGTACCAGCTTTTCGAGGAGACGGTCTACAAGGACATCGCGTTCGGGCCGACGAATCAGGGCAAGCGCGGCACGGAATTAGACCGCTGTGTGCGCGACGCCGCCCGCCTCGTCGGACTGCGCGAAGA
>CAMHDB010000189.1 GCA_946183715.1 uncultured Oscillibacter sp. | reverse complement strand
GCACCGTGATTTCCGCGTCCGGCGCGACGGTTCGCACTTCCCGCAGAATCGCGCTCAAAATCGCCTCGTCGCCGGCGTTGCCCAGCCCGTAGGCCCCGCAGATTAAGATTCCGTTTTTTGTAGCCGTGTCCGTCACCCCCCGTCAGGACAGCCCCAAAAGGCGATTCAAATCACGGGTAATCGCCGCGTTGTAGCCGCGCAAATCGTCGTAGCGCTTGCGCGCGGGCTTCTCCGCCTCGCAAAGCGCCTCCACGATGTCCGCACAGCCGCCGATTCCGGGGTTGTACGGCTCCAGATTCTTCGAGATGTACAGCGGCAGTCCGAGGGCCTGCGCCTCGCGAATGACCATGCCCTGTCCCTCGTAGCGCGACGTGAGCACAAAGCCGTCCATCTTGTCCATATAGCAGAAGGGGTTCTGCTGATTGCCCAGCAACGTCACGAAATCGCGGAGGCCCAGCGCGTCGACTTGCCGCAGGAGCGCGGCGCGGTCGGGGCCGTCGCCGATGAGGTAAAAGTGGAAGTCGTCGCGGCGCTTGCGCACTTCCGCCAAGTACCCCGCCAGCAGGTCGTATCCCTTCTGGTGGCAGATTCGCCCCACGGAACACAGGTTGAGCTTGTCCGGGTCGGGGTGGAAGTCGACAGGCAAATCTTTCTTGCGGAAAATTTCCCCGGTGTCGATGTGGTTCGGAATCGGGACTATCGGCTTGTCGGCGATTCCGGAGGCGCGGCGGAATCCCTCGATAATCCCCGGCGACACCGCCGCGAAGGCGTCGTAGCGGCGGAGTTTGCCCTTAAAGAAGTGCCACAGGACGCGGTATTTCGGCTCGTTGCGGAGCTTGATTTCCATGTCGTTGTGAATCCACATGATTTTTTTCCGGGCGCGGGACTTCAGCGCCCCGACGGCGCACTCGTTCTGGTAGCTGTTGAAATCAACCGCTACGTCGTATTCCCTGCCGCGCGTGATGTCGCCGGAGAGGGCGTAGAGCAAATCGAAGTAGACGAAGCGTTTCAGGGACGCCGCGCGCGGGCTGAGGCGGATAACCCGTAGGCGTTCGTGGGAGGGCATGTCGAAAAAACTGCCCTCGTCGTACAGGTACAAGTCAACCTGACAGGCGTCGTAGTCGATTTCGCGCAGGATGTTGACAAGGGCCTTCTGGATTCCGCCGACCCGCAAATCTGACTGGAAAATGGCTATACTTTTCATGGGTACGCTCCTTCGCACGGAAAGAAAATACTTGTGAAACGGCGAAAAATATTATACAATAGAGCGCGTCCTTTGTCCATACCGGACGAGGCCCGCCGCGCACGGTACGCGTCGGCCCCCCGACATGCGGGGCGGCACGGGCAAAAGCGGCGAACCATTCACATGGAGGCGTCAATATGAACGAGAAAGCGGCGAAAGTGGGCAAGTTCAATGTCGTGGACGTGGCCGCCGTCGTCCTGATTGCGGCGGTAGTGCTCTTTGTGGTCTGGAAAGTCGCGCTGTCCGACCGCGAACCGCAAGACCGGGAAGTGACCATGACCTACCGCGTACTGACCGAGGGCGTGTCCAGCGACATTTACGAGAGCGTACAGCGGAACATCCCCTCGCAACTGATGGCCTCGGGCAAAATGCTCGACGGCGAAATCCTGTCGGTAGAGCAGGGGCCGTACTACGTACTCGGCAGCGACGGCGAATGGTCGCCCGACCCCCAGCACGTCAACCTGTACTTCACCGTCCGGCACCACTCGACCGCCGGGGAAGTCCTGCTCAGCAAAGTCGACGAGCAGGAAATCCGCATCGGGCGCAAGGACTACACGCTCAAAACGGAGTATATCGAGTTCCACAACGCGATTATTCTGGACATCGACTGGGATTTCGCCGACGCGGAGTGAACGGCGACGCCTCCCCTGTGCCACACGGGGGAGGCGTTGTTTTTTCAGCGGAGCGCGTCGATTAAGTCGGGGAGCGTGCGCTCAAAGTCGACGCCGTACCAAGGCTTTTCGGGGTTCTCCAGCGTGACGCGGATGGTATGGGCGGTGTAGTCGGCGGCGATTTGTACGGCCTCCTGTAATGTCCGGCCCCGCAGGACGGCCCCCACGCATACACTTGAGAACAAGTCGCCCGTGCCGTGATAGGCCGCGTCCACGCGGTCGTTCTGGTACTCGAACAGCGAGCCGTTGGCGCTGTCCAGCCCCATGACGCCCGTTTTCCCCGGCGACAGCGAAACGCCCGTCAGTACCGACACCCCCGCGCCCAGTCCGGACAGCTTCCCCAGCAGGGACACCACATATTCCCGGTCGTAGACTTCCCGGTACTCCGTGCCCGTCATGAGGCAGGCTTCCGTGATGTTCGGCACGATGATGTCTGTACCCTTGCACAGTCCGGCGTTGAGGGCGGCGTAGGCGGTATCGAACGCCGGATAGAGTTTGCCGTTGTCGCCCATCACCGGGTCGACGAAAAGCAACGTGTCCTTGTCGCGGAACATCTCAAAGACGCGTTTCGCGATTTCGATTTCCTCCGCGCTCCCCAGATACCCGGTGTAAATGGCGTCGAAGTGTACGTTCTCGCTCTTCCAGTGCGCCGCAATCGGCAGTAACTGGTCGGTCAGGTCTTTCACCGTGAAATTCTTGAACATGGTGTGTGTCGACAGCACCGCCGTCGGCAGTATGACGGTCTCCACGCCCATGGCCGACAGTACCGGCAGGGCAATCGTAATCGAACACTTCCCAAGGCAGGAAATGTCCTGCATGGTCAAAATGCGCTTCAAGGCTGATTCCTCCTCTCAATGTGCGGAGAGTATACGCCTTTTGTGGCCTCTTGAAAATAGCCAGTTCGTGATTATTTTACAGGGCCAGAACGCCCCGTAAACGCGCCGCGCCCGGCCTCCCGGACACGGCGCGTTCTTATTCGGTGACGACCTCGCCCGTCCAGTCGACGATTCCGCCGAACTCGTAGGCGTTCGTATAGCCCATGGACGCGAGGATTTTGGCGGCGTCGGCGGCGCGGCGTCCGGCGTAGCAGTAGATGAGCAACACCTGATGTTTGTCGGGGAAGGTCTCCGGCACGGTCTCCGGGTGGTCGCGGATGTCGTCAATCGGCACGCAGACCGCGCCCGGGATGTGTCCGCCGTCGTACTCGGTTTGCGTGCGCACGTCGACGACCATGCAGGCGTCGTTCGTGTCCATGATTTTCGCGGCCTCCTGTTGCGACAGGGACTTGTAGCGCTGCCCGGTGCCGAAGATGAGAAACAGCGCTACCAGCGTTACGAGTACGCCCCCGACGGCCACGGCCTTTGCTTTCATGATTTGCACTCCTTCTTTCCGTACTAGCGCAGAATTTCCTCCAGCGTCGCGAGCATTTTGGCAACGTCAATCGGCTTCGCGATGTGACTGTTCATTCCGGCGTCCCGGGCGGCCTGAATGTCCTCCGAGAACGCGTTCGCGGTCATGGCGACTATCGGGATATTCGCGAGGCCCGGGTTTTGCAGGCCCCGGATTGCTTTCGTGGCCTCGTAGCCGTTCATGACGGGCATTTGGATATCCATCAGGACTACTTGGTAATCACCGGGACGCGCCGCCGCGACTTTCTCCACGGCAATTTTTCCGTTTTCGGCGGTGTCGAGCTGGAATCCGGCATCTTCTAAAAGAATCGTCGCGATTTCGCGGTTGATTTCGTTGTCCTCCACGAGCAGGAGTTTGACTTTGCTGAAGTCGATTTCGGGCGCGGCGGCTTCACCGTCCCGA
>CAMHDB010000188.1 GCA_946183715.1 uncultured Oscillibacter sp. | reverse complement strand
GACCGGGAAGGGCCTCGGATTCCGCCGCCACCCGGGGGAGTTCATCGACCCCGCGCGCGTGGAGAAGACCTACCGCATGGAGAGCCGCGACAAACAACGGAAATTGCGCGAACTCGTCGAACAGATTCCCATCGAAC
Organism: uncultured Oscillibacter sp.; assembly: GCA_946183715.1. Classification (GTDB taxonomy): domain Bacteria; phylum Bacillota; class Clostridia; order Oscillospirales; family Oscillospiraceae; genus Oscillibacter. The sequence continues at coordinate 3,591 of CAMHDB010000188.1, read as the reverse complement.
ACCTTGAACTCACCGAAGAGCTGATTGCCGACATCAAACAACATATTTCCAGTCCTCTCAACGAATCCCTTCTCATCACGCTGGCCGACCACATCAGTTTCGCCATACGCCGCAAGCAGGAGGGTATCACGTTCCGGAATCCGCTGGAGGGCGACGTCATCTGCTACTACCCGACGGAGTACGGGCTTGCACAGCGTTGCGTGCGGGTCGTGCGGGAGCGCACCGGAATCGACCTCAGCGACAGCGAGGCGTCTTTCATTGCCCTGCATATCGTCAATGCCGAACTCAATACCGACATGAGCGAGATGTACGACATCACGCGCCTGATTGAGGGCACGCTTCAAGTCGTGGAATACTACTACCAGCGCACGTTCGACCGGGAATCGCTGGACTTCAACCGCTTCGTCGTACATCTGCGCTATTTCGCGCAACGCCTCTTCCAAGGGAAGTCCCTGCAAGACGGGAACTCCGAACAGGACGAGCAATTCCGGCAAATGATTATCCGGAGTTGCGCGACGCATTACAAGTGTGCCCGGCACATCGCGGAGTATGTGAAAAAGACGTGGCAACGCGACTTGTCAGACGAGGAGCTCATGTACCTGACCATCCACCTGAAGCGTATCAACGCCGACCGGAAGTAATGCCGAAAATTACCGCCACGGCGGTTTTGAATAGAGCAGGAAAGGAAACCGTATGTAAAGGGAGGAAAATTCGTGAAAGACCAAATCTTTGGCATCTTGCAGAGGGTGGGCCGCTCGTTCATGCTGCCCATCGCCCTCCTGCCCGCCGCCGGACTGCTGCTCGGTATCGGCAGTTCGTTCACCAACGCCACCATGCTGGAGGCCTACCACCTGACCGGCGTCATCTACCCGGGAAGCGCCCTCTATACGCTTCTGGACATCATGAACCAGTGCGGTAACGCGGTGTTCAGCAACTTGGCCTTGCTCTTCGCAATGGGCGTGGCCATCGGTATGGCAAAGCGCGAAAAGGACGTTGCCGCGCTTTCCGGCGCCATTGCCTACCTCGTCATGAACACGTCCATTTCCGCCATGATTACCGCCCGCGGCGGCGTGGAAGCTATGGCGGCGAACTCCACGACCACCATGCTGGGCATTACCACCCTGCAAATGGGCGTGTTCGGCGGTATCATCGTCGGACTGGGCGTCGCCGCGCTCCATAACCGCTTCTACAAGGCCCAGCTCCCGCAGGTGCTCTCCTTCTTCGGCGGCACGCGCTTCGTTCCGATTATCTCGACCGCCGTCTTTCTGGTCGTCGGCATCGTCATGTTCTTCGTGTGGCCGATTATCCAGATGGGTATCGCCGCGCTGGGCGGACTGGTGCTCAGCTCCGGCTACATCGGCACTTGGATTTACGGCATTATCGAGCGCGCGCTGATTCCCTTCGGCCTCCACCACGTCTTCTACATGCCCTTCTGGCAGACCGCCATGGGCGGCGAGATGGAAATCAACGGCGTACTCGTACAGGGCGCGCAGAACATCTTCTTCGCCGAGCTTGCCAACAGCGGCAATATTGAGCACTTTTCCGTGTCCGCCACGCGCTTTATGGCCGGCAAGTTCCCGTTCATGATTTTCGGCCTCCCGGGCGCGGCGCTGGCCATGTACCGCTGCGCGAAACCCGAAAAGAAACAAGTCGCCGGCGGCCTCCTGATTTCCGCCGCCCTGACCGCTATGCTGACGGGCATCACGGAACCCATTGAGTTTACGTTCCTGTTCGTGGCCCCCCTGATGTACGCCGTTCACTGCGTGTACGCGGGCCTGTCCTACATGCTCATGCACATTTTCAACGTCGGCGTGGGCATGACCTTCTCCGGCGGCCTCATCGACCTGACGCTCTTCGGCATTCTGCAGGGCAACGCGAAAACGAGCTGGATTTGGGTCGTCATCGTGGGCATCGTCTACTTCTTCGTCTACTACTTCACGTTCTACTTCATGATTACCAAGATGGACCTCAAGACCCCCGGTCGCGAGGCCGACGACGAGGAAACCAAGCTCTTCACCCGCTCCGACTTCAAGGCCAAGACCGGAATCGGCCCAGACGGCAAGCCTACTGGCTCCGGCGGCTTCTCCGACCCGACTTCCGCCATGATTCTCAAGGGCCTCGGCGGCAAGAAGAACCTCTCGGACGTGGACTGCTGTGCAACCCGTCTGCGCGTCACGGTCATTGATTCCGGCAAGGTTTCCGACGCGGTGCTGAAACAGTCCGGCGCCTCCGGCGTCATCCACAAGGGCAACGGTGTACAGGTCATCTACGGCCCGCAGGTGGCGGTTATCAAGTCCAATCTGGAGGACTTCATGGACACGCCCGAGGCCGATATGGTCGACAGCGCGTCTATCGACGCCCCCGCCGCCGATAAGCCCAAGAGCAAAGAGAAAATGAAGGATTCCACGTTGTCCGCCCACATGAACGGCACCGTGGTTCCGATGGAGAAGGTACAGGACGAGGCGTTCGCGCAGTGCGCGCTCGGACAGGGCGTCGCGATTGAGCCGTCGGAAGGCCGTCTCTACAGCCCCGTCAACGGCGTGGTCGAGAACATCTTCGACACCAAGCACGCAATCGGCATTCTCGCCGACGACGGCGCCGACGTGCTCCTGCACATCGGCATTGACACCGTCAAGCTCAACGGGCAGTATTTCAAGGTCAACGTCGCGGAAGACCAGCCCGTCAAGCAGGGCGATTTGCTCATCACGTTCGACATGGACGCCATCAAGAAGGCGGGCTACCTGCTCACCACGCCCATGATTATCTGCAACACCGACGAGTACAGCGCCGTCAAGCCGATTCTCTCCGGCGGCGAAGTCGCGGTAGGAACGCCGATTCTGGAAGTCAAGGGATAATCCTTGTCATACGCAAGTTATAACACTTTACAGTGCAGGAAATAGCGCCACGAAAACTGGGACTGTTTGTCGAAAAGGCGGACAGTCCCGTTTTTTACGCGGATTTTTTCCATGAATTTCAGTTTCGTGTAAGCAAGCGGGGATACTGTGCGCCTTTCGTCCGGAAACGGATGGACGGCGACATTTAGAGGCCGTCCCGGCAACGAGACGGCCTCTCTGTTATTCGTCACACGGAATCAGTAGGCCACGCCCCAGTAAATGTCCGTGGTACACTTCTTCCCGCACACCGGACAGGTTCCCTCCGTGCCGCTCTGCGCCAGCGGCAGACAGCGCGACGAAACCCCGGCACGTTCTTTCATAGCCTCCTCGCAGGCCCGGGAACCGCACCATTTCGAGCGCAGGAATCCGCCCTCCCCGTCTACGATGGCCTTGGCTTCCTCGGGCGTCCGGATGTCGAAGGTGTGCTCTTCCAGATTCGCTTTCGCCCTTGCGAACAAATTCAACTGAACCTCGTCCAGCCGCTTTTGCACGCTGTCCTCCAATCCGGACAGCGGCGTAAAGGACTTCTCGCCCGTATCCCGGCGGACAAGTACGCACTGCGCTTTGTCGATGTCTTTCGGGCCGATTTCCACGCGGAGCGGCACGCCCTTCATCTCGTATTCGGCGAACTTCCAGCCGGGGGAGTTGTCGGAGGCGTCCATTTTGACGCGGATACCGGCGTTTTCGAGGCGTTGGC
>CAMHDB010000187.1 GCA_946183715.1 uncultured Oscillibacter sp. | reverse complement strand
CCACGGTTTTTTTCGGAAATCGCGCTTTGCGCAACTTTCGCCGGAACTAATCGCCCAAAATGGAATTTTTCTGTGAATACGGCCTCTTAAGTTCACTGGATAACTAACCGACTGTAATGTAAACAGTCTTATACGCGATGACACAATCGGAAGAATTATACAAACCGAGCTGGTATTGATAAGTCTTTCCGCTCGTTCCGCCTGTGAAGTTGACTGTCCCAGTACAGGGGTTGCTATTCCAATTCATGTTGGAAAACCACCAACTGAGACCGCGTCCGCCATTGTGGTCGGTGCGTTTCACCTGCACGTAGGCGATTCCCCTTCCAGAAAATTGAAAGTCCGTATAACCACTACGCGGATACACAGTACGAGAATAAGAAACAGGGGAGACGCCATCTACCGTAGCCGCCGAAGCCGGAACCACGAAAATAGAGGAAACCAGCATAACAGCCATCAGCAACGCAACCGCTCTTTGAAGCGTCTTTTTCATCTTGACACCTCCTTTCATCCGAGTTTTTCCCGAACAGGAAAAGCTCTTATTCATGTTTCCTCTCTGTCAAAAACAGAACGGGGAATATCTGCCGGAGCATGTTTTTATTTTAGCGAATTTTTCGCTAAAAGTCAATAGCGAATTTTCCGCTCCGTATAATAGGGTACATTATGTATGGAAGGAGATGACGCTATGCCGCTTTACCGACGTATTCGGGATTTACGCGAAGACCACGATTTGAAACAGCGGGAAATGGGCGTTATTCTTTCATGCAGTCAACGGGTGTACAGCAATTATGAGCGCGGAGATATTGACATTCCCTCACCAATTCTTGTCAAACTCGCCGATTTGTATGGCGTCTCCGTAGACTATTTATTGAATCGGACGGACAATCCAAAAATGGCGCGTTGATAAATAATTGGGGTACTTTGCGCGTCCTCATGGGCTAAATTGTTACTTCACGACAAAAAACCTCCCCCGGGTTACGGGGGAGGCTTTTTGTATTACTTGCTCAGCGCCTCGTCGATAGCCTTCGCGGCAGTCTTTCCGGCACCCATTGCCAGAATGACAGTCGCCGCGCCCGTCACGGCGTCGCCGCCCGCGTACACGTTCTCGCGGGAGGTCAGGCCGTCTTCGTTGACCACGATTCCGCCCTTGCGGTTGATTTCCAGTCCGGCGGTCGTCGACTTAATCAGCGGGTTCGGGCTTGTGCCCAAGGCCATAATCACGCAGTCGACCTCAAGCTCGAACTCACTGCCGGGTTTCTCAATCGGGCGGCGGCGTCCGGAGGCGTCCGGCTCGCCGAGTTCCATTTCGATACAGCGGATTTTCGTCACGTTGTCGTTTTCGTCCGCCAGAATTTCCACCGGATTGTTCAGGGTCTTGAAGATAATGCCCTCCTCAATCGCGTGCTCGACTTCCTCTTTCCGGGCCGGGAGTTCCTCCATGCCGCGGCGGTAGACGATGTAGACCTCCGCGCCGAGACGCTTCGCGCAACGCGCCGCGTCCATAGCCACGTTGCCGCCGCCCACGACCGCGACTTTCTTCGGGTGGATAATCGGCGTGTCGGAACCGGGCAAGTAGGCCTTCATGAGGTTGATACGCGTCAGGAACTCGTTGGCCGACAGCACGCCCTTGTAGTTGACGCCGGGGATATTCATAAACATGGGCAGTCCGGCGCCGGAACCGATGAACACGGCCTCGAAACCCTGTTCCTGCATGAGCTCGTCGACGGTAATCGTGCGCCCGACTACGGTGTCGGTGGAAATCGTGACGCCCAAATCTTTCAGGCCGTTGACTTCCTTCTGTACGATGGCCTTCGGCAGACGGAACTCCGGGATTCCGTAGACGAGTACGCCGCCGGCGAGGTGCAACGCCTCGAATACCGTGACTTCGTATCCCTTACGGGCCAAATCGCCCGCGCAGGTCAGGCCGGCGGGGCCGGAACCGATGACCGCGACGCGGTGTCCGTTCGGGGCGGGCTTTTCGGCCTTCGTCTTGACGTTCTCGTTGTGCCAGTCGGCTACGAACCGCTCCAGACGCCCGATTCCCACGGGGTCGCCCTTCTTGCCGCGCACGCAGTACTTTTCGCACTGGCTTTCCTGCGGGCACACGCGACCGCATACGGCGGGCAGTGCCGACGTGGCCGAGATAATCTGGTAGGCCTCCTCGAACTCCCCGGCCTCCACCTTCTCAATGAACTCCGGAATGTGTACCATGACCGGACAGCCCTGCATACAGGGCCTGTTCTTGCAACGCAGGCAACGCTGGGCCTCGTCAAGGGCCTGCTCTTTCGTGTAGCCGAGCGCGACTTCCTCGAAGTTGTGGCTGCGCACGTCCGGCTCCTGCGACGGCATCGGGTTCTTCTGCAACGACATATTCGCTTTTCTAGCCATGATTCACGCCCCCTTTTTCAGGAGATTGCAAGTCTCCTCGTGCTTTTTGACTTCCCAATCGTGGTACATCTGATTCCGCTTCACGGCGATATCCCAATCGACCTGATGACCGTCGAAGTCGGGGCCGTCCACGCACGCGAATTTCATTTCCCCGCCGACGCTCAAACGGCACCCGCCGCACATCCCGGTACCGTCAATCATAATCGGGCTCATAGAAACCGTCGTCTTGATTCCGTAGGGCTCCGTGGTCTTGCTGACGAACTTCATCATAACCATAGGCCCGACAGCGAATACCTCGTCGTACTGGTTCCCGGCCTCGATGAGCTCTTTCAGGGCGTCGGTGACAAGTCCCTTCTGCCCGTAGGAGCCGTCGTCGGTACACATTTTGAGTACGTCGCTGGCGGCGCGGAACTCGTCCTCCAAAATGACGAGGTCCTTGTTCTTGAATCCCACGACGGCGTGTACTTCCGCGCCGTCGTCGTGGAACTTCTTGAGCACCGGGTAGGCAATCGCGCAGCCCACGCCGCCGCCGACAACACAGACTTTCTTCTTCCCGGCGGTCTCGCTGGCCTTCCCGAGCGGCCCGACGAAATCCTGTAAGAAGTCGCCTTCCTTCATGGCTTTGAGCTTTTCGGTAGTCGCGCCGACCGTCTGCACGATGATGGTCACGGTACCCTTTTCGGGGTCGTAGCTGTTGATGGTGATGGGGACGCGCTCCCCGCCCTCGTCCACGCGCAGAATGATGAACTGTCCCGGCTGGGCCTTCTTCGCCACGAGCGGCGCTTTGATTTCGTAGAGCGTGACCGTGGGGCGCAGTTCCTCTTTTCTTACGATTTGATACATATCGTTCCTTCTTTCCCATGTGATACCGAAACGCGTGCGTTTCGCGATATTGTCTGAATTTTAACAGATTTCCGCCGCGCCGTCAATTCCTTTTCGCGCCTTTTCCGAATTTTGAAATTCCTGATTTTCCCATGGCACCGTTTTTGTACTGGACGTGCCCGGGTTTGTGTGGTACAATAGCGCGAAAAACATAGAGGGAGGCGAAAGCCTATGGCATATCAGACGGAGCGTGGGCACTACACGGGTACCGGAAAATGGACTTTGCCGCGCGTGGGCGCGCTGGTGGTGATTGCGGCGCTCATCGTGACGCTGGCGGGGTTCGGGCTGTCGCGGACGCGGGAACCCGAACCGGAAGAGACATGGCCGGGAAGCGTATCCACATCGGACGCGACGGAGACTGCGGAGGCCCCGGAACTGCCGGACGCGGAGGGCGTTCTGCCGCCGGAGGAAGGCCTGGCGCCCAACGCCGCCGGCGAGCTCGTGCCCGCCAAATCCCACCTGGTGGACGTGCGTCTCTACACCGACCGGGTCGCCATCAAAATGAAGCTGGCCACGAGCGGCACCACCATCGGCCGCCC
>CAMHDB010000186.1 GCA_946183715.1 uncultured Oscillibacter sp. | reverse complement strand
GACTGCTCACCGCGGAATTTTTCACGCCCGTTATCCTGCTGATTCTCGTCAGCTCCATTATCACGCCCATCCTCCTCAAACGGGCCTACACGAAATATCCCGAAAACCAGTAAAGAAACCGCGCCCCGTGACAGGGGCGCGTTGTAATTTCGCAGCGGGTGTGGTATAATTAGGGTTGAGAATCCCGCCGTAGAGCGGAGTAAGGGGAAAGCGTATGGATTTGGAAACGTATCTGTCAGGCCTGCGCGGGAAGCGCGTGGCGGTGATTGGCGTCGGGGTGTCGAACCGCCCGCTCATTGCGCTGTTGCTGTCGCACGGCGTGCGGGTCACGGCCTGCGATAAGAAAGCCGACCTCGGCGAGTACGGCGACGAACTGCGCCGGAAGGGCTGTCGGCTCCAACTCGGCCCCGACTACCTCCGGGGCCTCGACCACGACCTGATTTTCCGCAGTCCGGGGGTACGGCCCGATTTGCCGGAGTTCGGCGGCGCGCGCCCGGTCTCCGAAATGGAAGTCTTTTTCGAGGTCTGCCCGTGTCCGAAAATCGCCGTGACGGGCAGCGACGGCAAGACGACCACCACAACCATTATCGCGAAACTCTTGGAGGCGTCCGGGCGGCGCGTACACCTCGGCGGCAATATCGGACGCCCGCTCCTGTCCGACACGCCCGACATCCGCCCCGACGATATCGCCGTACTGGAATTGAGCTCTTTCCAGCTCATGACGATGGAGAAAAGTCCGGAAATCGCGGTCGTTACGAACATTTCCCCGAACCACCTCGACGTACACAGGGACTACGCCGAGTATATCGCGGCGAAAGAGAACATCTTCGCGCACCAGTCGCCGGGGAATCTCGTGGTGTTCAACGCCGACAACGCCGTAACGCGCGGGGAGGCCGGGCGCGCGCCGGGACATGTGCGCCTGTTTTCGCGGCGGGAGGAAGTGCCGGAGGGGGTATTCCTGCGCGGAGACGACATCGTGTCGCGCCGCGACGGGCGGGAGCGCGTCGTCATGGCGGCGTCCGACATCCGCCTCCCGGGCGTCCACAACGTCGAAAACTATATGGCGGCGCTGGCGGCGGTCGACGGCCTCGTGCCTGACGGCGTAATCCGCGACTTCGCGCGGGAGTTCGCCGGGGTCGAGCACCGTATCGAACTCGTGCGCACGCGGAACGGCGTCCGGTGGTACAACGACTCCATCGCGTCAAGCCCCAGCCGCACTATCGCCGGACTGCGTTCCTTCCCCGAAAAGGTGATTCTTATCGCGGGCGGCAAGGACAAGGGAATCAGCTATCAGGACTTGGGGCCCGTCGTGAACGACCACGCGAAATATTTAATTCTTTGCGGCGCGACGGCGGGCGTTATCCGGGAATCCGTCGAGCGCGCCGGAAACTACGCCGGAATGCCCATTGTAGAAGTCGACAATTACCCCGCCGCCGTAGAGGCCGCCGACAGCGCCGCGAAACCCGGCGATGTCGTGATACTCTCCCCGGCGAGTACGTCATTTGACCGCTTCGCGAACTTCATGGAGCGCGGCAACGCCTTCAAAGAACTGGTTCGCGCCCTGCCGTGAAACTCCCGCGCTGAATCACGGATACGGTCAGGCCGTCCGGGCATAGGATACCCGGGGGTGTGCGCGATGTATCGTCTGCGATTCCGATTCCGCCGGGGCGTCCCGCTCCGCCTGCTTCTACTGCTCTTCGTCGCGGGCGCGTGCGGCGTCCTGCTCTACGCCGGGACGCACTTACAGCCCGTGCTAAGCCGTCTCGCCGTGGCGCGCGTGTCGAACGCCGTCAACCGGATTGTCATGCAGTCCGTAGACGAGGCCGTCCGGGGCGGGGCCGTCCGCTACGAGCAGTTGATTTCCTTCGAGAAGGACAACGACGGCAGAATCGCCGCCATTCATACGAATATGGGTGCCTGTAACCGGTTACAGGCCGAAATACTGGGCATAATCCTGACGCGAATAGAGGAAGTCCCGGCGCGGGAACTGTCGATTCCCGTCGGTACGCTGTTAGGCTCGGCGCTCCTCGCCGGACGCGGCCCGCGCGTGTCGGTACGCGTGGAATCGGCGGGTTCCTCGTCGGCCCACTTTGGCAATACGTTCACCTCGGCGGGAATCAACCAGACCCGCCACGAACTCGTATTGTATATCGACGTGAGCGTCGCGATACTGCTACCGGGCTTCACGACGGCGACGAAAGTCTCGAACGCCGTGACCGTCGCGGAGACCGTGATAGTCGGGGCCGTGCCGGAAACCTACACCTACTTCTCGACGAACCCCGCCGACGGCACCGACGACCAGAAAGACTACGTTTTGAACGGATGACACTTTTAAGGAGGCACTATGCAGGACTACCGGGAGGAAATACGGGAACTGCGGGAGAAGCTCAACGAGGCCAGCCGCCTGTACTACGAGCAGGACGCGCCCACTATGCCCGATTACGAGTACGACCGGCTTTACAGGCGTCTGGAGGATTTGGAGGCCGCGCACCCGGAGGAAGTCGCGCCCGATTCGCCCACACAGCGTATCGGCGACAGAACCCTGAAGGGCTTCGCGCCCTATCAGCACGAAAAGCCGCTGGAAAGTCTGCAAGACGTATTCGACGCCGGGGAGCTGTCCGACTTCTGCGCGCGTCTGGAAGAGGCCCTCGGCGAAACCCCGGAGTATTCCGTAGAGCCGAAAGTCGACGGGCTTTCGGTGGCCTTGGAGTACCGCGGCGGCGTATTCGTACGCGGCGGCACGCGCGGCGACGGGCGTACCGGCGAGGACGTGACCGAAAACCTGAAAACAATCCGTACCATCCCGCGCAAGTTGCCCGACGCGTTGCCGCGCCTGATTGTACGCGGAGAGGTGTATATGTCGCGGGCGGTCTTTGAGGAGTTAAACGAACTCCGCGAAATCGGCGGCGAAAAGCTGTTGGCGAACCCGCGCAACGCCGCCGCCGGGGCCTTGCGGCAACTCAACCCGAAAGTGGCGGCGGAGCGTCGGCTTGACATCGTGATATTCAATCTGGAACTGGCCGACGGCAAAGACTTCGACACCCACGCCGCCGCGCTTGACTATCTGGAATCGCAGGGCTTCCCGGTGATTCCGCACAGGACGCTCACGGGCACGGAGGCCGTACAGGTCGAGATTGACCGTATCAACGACGAGCGCGCGGCGTACCCGTTCGACATCGACGGCGGCGTGATGAAATTGAACATCCTTGCCAAACGCGCGCGCCTCGGCTCTACGGCCAAATTCCCGCGCTGGGCCGTGGCGTTCAAGTACCCGCCGGAGAAAAAGCAGTCCGTCGTGAAGGACATCGTGGTACAGGTCGGGCGGACGGGCGTCCTGACGCCCAAAGCCATACTCGCGCCCGTGCGCCTCGCCGGGACGACCGTCAGCGCCGCGACACTCCACAATCAAAACTATATCGCCGAAAAAGACATCCGAATCGGCGACACCGTGACCGTACAGAAGGCCGGGGAGATTATTCCGGAGGTGTTGGAAGTCGACTTCTCGAAACGCCCGGAGAATACGGTGCCGTACCAGTTGCCGGAGGCGTGTCCGGTATGCGGCGCGCCCGTGCGCCGCGACGAGGACGGCGTCGCCCTGCGCTGTACGGGGGCCGAATGCCCCGCGCAGCTGTTGCGGCGTCTGGCCCACTTCGCCGCCCGCGACGCGATGGACCGCTTCAAGATGGAGGCGGCCTCCCAGGTCGGCGTGAATCTGAAGCAGGGCTACAACGGCGATCTGACCAGCAAGCAGGCCGGCTCCATCGGCGGCCAGATGGTCCGCAAGATGATCGAGGCCTACGAAAACGGCCTGAAGTAAGCCGGATATAACGAAAGCGGGAGAGTGCATGCACTCCCC
>CAMHDB010000185.1 GCA_946183715.1 uncultured Oscillibacter sp. | reverse complement strand
GAACGCTAGCCTGTCACGCTAGAGGTCGACGGTTCAAGTCCGTTCCGGGTCGCCACTTCTTTTTAGAAGTCGGTTTCCGTCTTTGGGCGGTTCTCACAAACGAAAATCGCCCAGATAGCTCAGTTGGTAGAGCAACGGACTGAAAATCCGTGTGTCGCTGGTTCAATCCCGGCTCTGGGCACCACGCGCGGGCATAGCTCATCTGGTAGAGCGCCACCTTGCCAAGGTGGAGGTAGCGAGTTCGAGCCTCGTTGCCCGCTCCATTTTTTTACCCGACAGCCGGTGACATAGCCAAGTGGTAAGGCAAGGGTCTGCAAAACCCTGATTCCCCGGTTCAAATCCGGGTGTCACCTCCACGCGAAGCCTCCGAAGCCCACGCGGTTTCGGAGGCCTTTCCAACCGTGTGTAAAGTTCAGGGAGGTAAAGTTATATGAGTATTCAGTCTGATTACGATGATATTCTTGAGACTTTGCTGTGTCCGGAATGCGGACACGAGGGGTTGAACAATATCGGAGGCGGAGACGTTGAATGCCCCGAGTGTTCATGGGAAGGATTATTGAAGGAGGCTTTGAACGCCTGAAACGCCCAATGACCATAGCGGTAAGCAGTCGCAATCCACGATTGCTTGCTGTTTTAGTATTCTCAAATTTCCCCTTGCATTCCCCGCCGGAATGTGCTACAATACAATCAACATACGGAGCGGTATCGAAGTGGTCATAACGGGCCTGACTCGAAATCAGGTAGGGAGCTAATCCCTCGTGGGTTCGAATCCCACCCGCTCCGCCAATCCGCAGGACGGCCAATCGGTAAGATTGGCCGTCTTTGTTTGTTTCCGGAGGTGTGACGCGTGAAAATTCTGGTCGTGGACGACGAGAAAACTTTGGTCAAGGGAATCAAATTCAATCTCGAAAACGAGGGCTACGCCGTGGAGTGCGCCTACGACGGCGCGGCGGCGGTCGAACTGGCCCGGGACGCCGGGTGTGACCTGATAATCCTCGATGTCATGATGCCCGAGCTGGACGGGCGCGAGGCCTGTATGAGAATCCGCGAGTTCTCGAACGTGCCGATTATCATGCTCACCGCCAAGAGCGAGGACAGCGATAAACTCATGGGCTTTGAGTGCGGCGCCGACGACTACATTACGAAGCCTTTCAACATTCTGGAACTCAAGGCGCGCGTGCGGGCCTTACTCCGCCGCGCCGCCCGCACACAGGAAGCCGTACTCACGGCGGGCAACCTCTCCCTGAACACCGAGGAGCGCGTCGCCGTGCGCGACGGGCAGACTATCGACCTGACCGCCAAGGAATACGACCTCATAGAACTGCTCATGCGCAACCCGCGGCGCGTCTACAGCCGCGAAAACCTCATGAATATCGTCTGGGGCTACAGCTACACCGGCGATTACCGGACAGTCGATGTCCATATCCGCCGCCTCCGGGAGAAGCTCGAAGAGAATCCCGCGACGCCCGAGCACATCATGACGAAGTGGGGAGTTGGTTACTATTTCAAGGCATAGCCGCCGCGCGCGCAAGCGCAATGAGAAGCGCTTCTGGGACAGTCTGCAAGTACAGTTCGGGGTCTCGTATATCCTCATACTCGCGGCGGTGCTGATTCTGTTGAATACGTATCCGCTGTTCGTGTCGGAGAACATGGTCTTCCGCTCGAAGGAGAGTTCCATGCTGTCGGCGGTGTCGGTACTCGTCTCGTCGCTGTCGGGGCTGGACCACCTCAACGAGGAAAACGTGTCGGCGGTCATGCCCGCCGCCGAGGAGAGCGGACAGAGCCGGATTCTTATCGCCAACGCCGCCGGGCGCGTCCTCTACGACACCCGCGAGACACGCGAGGCCGTCGGGAATTACGTCTTTTACACGGAACTCGTCCTCGCGCTGTCGGGGAACGACGCCTTCAGCTGTATCTACAAGAACGGGGCCTTCCGGAGCCGCGCCGCCTCTCCAGTGCTGTACCAGAATCAGATTATCGGGGCCGTGTACGCCTACGAGTACGACCGCACGCAGGCCGCGCTTCTCGAAGGCCTACAGTCGAACCTCATGCGCATTTCGATTGCGACGGGTATCGGCGTACTGCTGTCAAGCCTGTTACTTTCCACCATGCTGGCGCGGAAAATCGGCGCGCTGCTGACCGCAATCCGCGAAGTACGCGAGGGCGCGTACAGCCACCGGGCGCGGATTTTCGGGCGCGACGAAATCGCGCAAATCGGGCAGGAGTTCAACAGCCTCACCGACCGCCTGCAGAAAACCGAAACCGCGCGGCGGCGGTTCGTCTCCGACGCCTCCCACGAGTTGAAAACCCCCTTGGCCGCCATTCGACTGCTGTCGGATTCCATCTTGCAGACCGACAACATCGACATGGACACAACCCGGGAGTTCGTGTCGGACATCGGCGCGGAGGCCGAACGCCTCAGCCGTATCACGGAAGATTTACTACGCCTGACGCGCCTTGACAGCGGAATCCTAGACGCCCCCGCGCCCGTCGAAATGCTCCCCGTACTCGAACAGGTTTTCCGTATGATGTCGCTGGTCGCGCAGGAGAAGGGAATCGACCTGACCTACCACGCCGACGAGGATTGCACCGTCTCCGGGACGAAGGACGAAATCTATCAGGTGTTCTACAACCTCATCGACAACGCGGTCAAGTACACGCCCGCGGGCGGCAGTGTACAGGTCACGCTCCGGCGCGAGGAGGGCGAAGTCGTGCTGAAAGTAGAGGACAACGGGAGCGGGATACCCGAGGAGGACTTGCCGCGCGTCTTCCAACGCTTCTACCGGGTGGACAAGGCGCGGTCGCGGGCGGCGGGCGGTACGGGTCTGGGGCTGTCCATCGTCAGCGACACCGTGACGCGCCGGGGCGGCACGGTGGAGGCGGGGAATCGTTTTCTGGGCGGCGCGGTGTTCACGGTACGCTGGCCCGCGCTGGAAGGAGAGAGCGTATGAAACGAGGCTTATGGATACTCTTTCCGCTTCTCTGTATTTTGTGCGCTGTCGGCTGTACGGGGCGGCAGTCCGGGCGGGAACCGGAGCGCTATTCGCTCTACTTCCTGCGCGCCGACCTCACCGACGCCGCCGGCGACGGCGCGTTACAGCCCGTCGATTCCGGTATCGCCGTCGCGCCCGACGCCGCCCCCGAGGAGACCGCTAGGGAGTTGTTGTCGGCGCTCCTGCGCGGCCCCGAAAGCGACGCCTTCCGGAATACGCTCCCCGCCGGGACGGCGCTCAACTCCGTCACGCTGAAAGGCAGCCGCGCGACCGTCGACTTTTCGCGTACTTACGCCTCGCTGTCGGGAATCGCGCTGACGCTCGCCGATTACGCCGTCACGCTCACGCTCACGCAGATTCCAGAAATATCCATGGTGCGTATCACCGTCGGCGGGCAGACGCTCGACTACCGCGACAGGCAGTCGTTCACGGCGCGCGACGTGTTGCTACTCCCCGACGGGGATGTCGTGGGGACTGTGACGCTCCCGCTGTACTTCCCGGACGCGTCGGGCGCACTGGTGCCGGAGGAGCGGACGCTGAATCTGTACGAGGGCGACACACAGGTCGAAGTCGTGGCGCAGGCCGTCGAGAACGGCCCCGACAACCGCGAACTCTACGCCGCGTTCCCGGAGGGCTTCCGGGTGCGTTCGGTGTGGCAGGAGACGGATATTTGTTTTGTCAACCTGTCGTCGGCGCTGTTGGAGACGCTTCCGGAAAACGCGAATCTGTCGCTTGCTTTACTCTCCCTCGACCGCTCCCTGCACGGGCTGGAAAGTGTCCGGGAGGTGCGCTACCTCGTCGACGGGGAGTTCCTCGACCACTACGGCAACGTCCGCCTGTTGGAACCCTACGCCCGTACACCGTAAGGACTCCTACAAGTCCTAACGCCT
>CAMHDB010000184.1 GCA_946183715.1 uncultured Oscillibacter sp. | reverse complement strand
CTTGCGGTGGAACAGGTGCAAGTATACAAGGTCGTCGTGTCCGGGGAGCGGAGACCACACCGGGCCGCCAAAATAAGAGCGCCAGTTACACGGCAATGCCTCCCCGGGCTTGTGCTCGCGGATGTAGAAATACTGTCCGTACTTCCCGGCGGGGTCTTGACAGGCCTTCCGGAACCATTCGTGCTCGTCGGAACAGTGATTGACCACCAAATCCATGACGACGCCGATGTCGCGCCGCTTGGCCTCCCGGATTAACTCGTCCATGTCGTCCATCGTGCCGAAACGGGGGTCAATCCGGTAGTAGTCGGAGATGTCGTAGCCTTGGTCGGCCAGCGGGGACGCGTAGACCGGCGACAGCCAAATCAGGCCGATTCCCAGTTCCCGCAGGTAGTCCAGTTTGCTGATGACGCCGCGAAGGTCGCCGATTCCGTCGCCGTTGGTGTCGAGAAAGCTCTTGGGGTAAATCTGATAGGCCGTCCGGCCATGCCACCACTTCCGTTCCATGCCGTCCTCCTTAAAAATATGTCGTGTGTCCATGATACCATATCCGCCCCCGGAGCGCAACGGGCAAAATTCAAAGCCCCTCCGGCCACGGGGGCGGCTTTTTCGCGCAATTGCCTTGACGGGCGGGGCGGTTTTGGCTACAATAGACCAAACGCGTACAGGAGGAGAAGCATGGCATTCATAGACAAAGTACGCATCACGGCGAAGGCGGGGGACGGCGGCAACGGCGCGGTGGCGTTCCACCGGGAAAAGTACGTGGCGGCGGGGGGCCCCGACGGCGGCGACGGCGGCGACGGCGGTTCGGTCGTCCTACAGGCCGACGCGAACCTGTCCACGCTGATGGACTTCCGCTACCGCAAGAAGTACGCCGCCGAAAACGGCATGGACGGACAGGGCGGGCGGAAGTCGGGCCGGGACGGCGCGGACTTGCTAATCCGTGTCCCGCGCGGGACGCTCGTCCGCGACGCCGGGAGCGGGCAGATTATGAAAGACCTGTCGGACGACGCGCCGTGGACGCTGTGCCGGGGCGGGCGCGGCGGCTGGGGCAACGCGCATTTCGCTACGCCGACGCGGCAGGCCCCGCGTTTCGCGAAGAGCGGGCTTCCCGGCGAGACGCACGAAGTCATATTAGAGCTGAAACTGCTGGCCGACGTGGGGCTGATTGGCTTCCCGAACGTGGGCAAATCGACGCTGTTGAGCGTGTCGACGAAGGCGCGGCCCAAAATCGCCAACTATCACTTTACGACGCTGTTCCCGAATCTGGGCGTAGTGGAGACGGACGGCGGCGGGTTCGTCATGGCGGACATCCCCGGACTGATTGAGGGGGCCAGCGAGGGCGTCGGCCTTGGGCACGATTTCCTCCGCCACGTCGACCGCTGTCGGCTGCTCGTACACGTCATCGACGCGGCGGGCAGCGAGGGCCGCGACCCCGTCGCGGATTTCGAGGCCATCAACGCGGAGTTGTCGCGCTACAGTCCGGCGCTGGCGACGCGCCCGCAGATTATCGCCGCGAATAAGGCCGATTTGCTACAGGACGCCGCCGCGCTGGAACCGCTCCGCGCAAAGGCAAAGGAACTCGGTTTCCCGCTGTACCTGATTTCCGCCGCGACCCATCAGGGCGTAAAGGAACTTCTACAGGAAATCACGCGGACGCTCCCGGCGCTCCCGCCCGTGACGGTATACGAGGCGGAGTACGTGCCGCCCGCGCCGGAAATCGACGCCGAACCGGAGATTCACCGCCATGACGACGGGGCATGGGTTGTCGAGGGGGCGTGGCTGGAACGCCTTATGGGCGATATCAATTTCGCCGACTACGAGAGCCGGATGTACTTCGACCGCGCTTTGAGACAGGCCGGGCTTTTCGAGCGGCTGGAAGCGCTGGGAATCGGGGACGGCGACACCGTGTCGCTGTACGGCTTTGAGTTCGAGTATTGGAAGTGACGGTACGATGGAATACGTCTCTCACAGCGAGCGGGAAACTGAGGAACTCGGCGCGGAGTTGTCGCGGCACCTGCGCGCCGGGAATGTGATTGCGTTCCGCGGGGGGCTGGGCATGGGCAAGACCGCGTTCGTGCGCGGACTGGCCCGGGGCCTCGGGTACCCCGGGCGCGTGACAAGCCCCACATTCACCATTGTCAACGAATACGAGGGCGGACGCCTCCCGCTGTTCCATTTCGACCTGTACCGCCTGAGCGGGGCCGGGGAGTTGTGGGACTTGGGCTGGGACGAGTACCGGGAGCGCGGCGGAGTATGCGCGGCGGAGTGGAGCGAACAGGCCCCGGAATTATTCCCGGAGGGCACCATACGCGTCACGCTGGAACGAGGCCCCGACGGCGATACTTCCCGCCGCGTCACAATTACCGGGTTGGAGGAAGGCGTGCCGTCATGAAGATTTTCGCGTTGGAAACGTCGGCGCGGGCGGTGTCGGTGGCGGTCACGGAAAACGGCGTCGTACTCGCGTCGGCCTGTCAGAACAACGGCCTGACGCACAGTCGCACGCTCATGCCGCTGGCGGAAAACCTGCTGTGCGGAATCGGGCTGGCGGCCCGCGATATGGACTTGTTCGCGGTGGCGGCGGGGCCGGGTTCGTTTACGGGGATACGAATCGGGGTGGCGGCGGCGAAGGGCCTCGCGTTCGGCGCGGAACGCCCGACGGTGGGCGTGTCAACGCTCGCGGCGCTGGCGCGGAACGTCGCCTTTGCCGACGGGCTGATTGTCGCGGCGATGGACGCGCGCCGACAACAGGTCTACGAGGCCTCTTTCCGCGCCGGCAACGGAACGCTGTCCCGCCTGACGCCCGACCGCGCGGTGTCGCTGGCGGAGCTGTCGGAGGAATTGCGCGGCGAAACATCCCCGATACTGGTCGTGGGCGACGGAGCGGCACTCTGCGCGGAGTATCTCGACGCCCACGGGGTACGGTGCCGCATGGCCCCGCCCCATCTGGTTATGCAGAGCGCGGTTTCGGTGGCGCTGGAGGCGGAGACGGTGCCCGAAAGCGAGTACGTCTCCGCGCGGGACTTGCGCCCCGTGTATTTGCGTCCGCCGCAGGCAGTCCCGTTGCGGGAGCGCCTGCGAGGAATAGAAGGAAACGGAAGGAATTAGCGAGGAAGAAAGGAACGTTACAATGCTAAAAGAAACCCTGCACGTCATCGACCACCCGCTGGTAGCGCACAAAATGAGCATTCTGCGCGACAAAAATACCAGTGTCAAGGATTTCCGGGAGCTGGTGTCGGAAATCGGCGCGCTGATTACCTACGAGGCCACGCGCGACCTGCCCCTGACCACCAAAACCGTAGAGACGCCGCTGTGCAAGGCGGAAGTCCCGACGCTCAAGGGCAAGAAATTCGCGGTGGTGCCGATTCTGCGGGCTGGCCTCGGGCTTGTCGACGGCATACTCCGTCTGGTGCCCAGCGCGCGCGTCGGACATATCGGGATGTACCGCGACGAGGAGACGCTGGAGCCCCATGTCTATTTCTGCAAAATGCCGAAAGATATCACGGAGCGCGAAATTCTGATTGTCGACCCCATGTTGGCGACGGGCGGGAGCGCGTCGGCGGCGATTACGGAAATGAAGAAGCGCGGCTGCAGGAATATCAAACTGATGGTACTGCTCGCCGCCCCGGAGGGCGTGGAGCGGATACAGAACGACCACCCGGACGTTGAATTGTACTGCGGCGCGCTGGACGAGGGCCTCAACGAGCACGGCTACATTCTGCCGGGTCTGGGCGACGCCGGAGACCGTATTTTCGGCACCAAATAAGACGCGCGACGGGGCGGCGTCGTTCGCGCCCTGAACCACTTCCCGCGCACACCTTGACTTTCGTCGACTAGTGTGCTATCATTCCGCCTGTCAGGCCGCGTCAGGCCACTGGAAAAGGAGCGCGAATGAAAATGCTGGATATCAAAATCACCA
>CAMHDB010000183.1 GCA_946183715.1 uncultured Oscillibacter sp. | reverse complement strand
CAATTTCGCGGTCGCGGTCGTCGACCATGCGCGTGGCCACGGACTGCACGCGCCCCGCCGACAGTCCCCGGCGGATTTTCTGCCACAGTAGCGGGCTTAGCTTGTAGCCGACTAAACGGTCAAGGATTCGCCTTGTCTGCTGGGCGTCGACGAGGTCGAGGTCGATTTCGCGCGGCGATTCCACCGCCTTCCGCACGACGTTTTTCGTGATTTCGTTGAACGTAACGCGGCGGGCCTTCGTGTCCGGCAGGTCGAGCAACTGCTTCAGGTGCCACGAAATCGCCTCCCCTTCGCGGTCGGGGTCCGTGGCAAGGTACACCGTATCGGCCTTCCCGGCGGCCTTCTTCAACTCCCGTATGAGTTCCTCTTTCCCCTTGATAGGTTCGTAGACCGGCTCAAAGTCGCGCTCCACATCCACGCCCAACTTGCTTTTAGGCAGGTCGCGGAGGTGCCCCATACTCGCCCGGACTTCGTAATCCTTCCCTAAGTATTTCTCAATCGTTTTCGCCTTCGCCGGGGATTCCACAATGACAAGACTGTGCATTCCGACATCATTCCTCCATAACATAACAATTCACGGGTCGTCCCGCAGTTCCACCGTGCGCGTATAACGCTTTCCGTCGTGTTCGCGCACACAGCCGCCAATCTGCAACATCGTCAGTTCCGCGAGGACTTGCGGCGTCGACAGCCCGCTGTCCGCAATCAGGTCGTCGATTTGTACGGGTTCGCGGGCGTCCAGCAGGCGGAGAATTTGCGCCTGTTGTTCGGAGACCGCGCCGTCCTCGACCGACACCACCGGAAGCGGCGCGGCCCCGGCGGGCTCCGGTTCCTCGATACCCCGTACAGGTTTCGCGGCGGCGTCGGGCACGGGCGGCGGGATTTCCCGCGACGGCCTGAGTTTGTCCCGAAAGCGCGCGGCGTATGCCTCGAAAATGTCGGCGGCGTCGGAGACGAGCGACGCGCCGTCGCGAATCAGGCGGTTGCACCCCTGACTGGTATAGGCGTCGATGGGGCCGGGTACGGCGAACACGTCGCGGCCCTGTTCCAGCGCGCGGGACGCCGTAATCAGCGCGCCACTCCGCAACGGCGCTTCCACGACGAGCGTACCCACGGAGACGCCCGACAGAATCCGGTTGCGGAGCGGGAAATTCCCGGGGAGCGGTTCGGTACCCGGCGGGTACTCCGAAATCAAAGCGCCCGTCGCCGCGACATCCTCGTACAGGGCGTAATTTTCCCTCGGGTAAACTACGTCCAGACCGTTCCCCAGCAGTCCCAGCGTGACGCCGCCGCCCAGTAACGCCCCGCGAATCACGGCGGAGTCGATACCCCGCGCCAGCCCGCTCGCGACTATCGCGCCGCCCGTCGCGAGGCCGTAGCCGATTCTCTCCGCGCAGGCCACCCCGTAGGGCGTACACTTGCGCGTCCCCACGGCGCTGACGACAATTTCCTCGTCCAACGGCGGCAGGTGCCCGCGCACGTACAGCAGGCAGGGCGGGTCGTAGATGTTCCGCAGGCGGTTCGGGTAATTCGCATCCTGAAGCGTCAACAAATCAATGTTCAACTTCTGACAACGTTCCAGAACCCGCTCGGCGGCGTCAAGGGAACGGTTCGACAGAATCGCGGCCTGTTGCCGGTCGAGGCCCTCCACAAGCGACAGCTCCGGCGGCTCGGCAAAGTACACGCTCTCCGGCGTGCCGAAGTGGCGCAACAGCAACAGGCGCGTTTGATTGCGCAGTCCCGGCAGGCGCGTCAGCCAGAGCCAGTATTTCAGGGCCGACATCATGCCCGCTCATTCCTTTCCGGTTTTCAAAATGCCCGCGCGGCCTCCCAGAGAATCACGGCGGCGGCGACGGCGGCGTTGAGCGATTCGCAGTGTGCGCGCATGGGGATTTCCATCACGGCGTCGCACATCGACAGCACCGCTTGCGAAAGCCCGTTGCCCTCGCTCCCGATAGCCGCCGCGAAGCGCGACAGCGGTACTTCCCGCACGTCGGCGGCGTCGGCGCGCAGGGCGGCCCCGTAGAGCGGCAGTCCGGAACGCCGCAGAAGCCCCGACACGGCCTCCGCCGTACAGGCCCACGCCGGAACCCGGAACAGCGCGCCCATCGTGGCCCGTACTGTTTTCGGGTGCCAAAGCCCCGCGCAGCCCGGCAACAGGAATACGCCGTCCGCGCCGAAGGCGTCCGCCGTGCGGAGAATCGTCCCCACGTTGCCGGGGTCTTGTAATCCGTCCAGAACCAGATAGCGCCGCCCGTCGAGCGTAGACGGCAGGGGCCGCGCGGGTATCGCGCAGACGCACAGCACGCCTTGCGGGGTTTTCGACGGGGAGAGCGTCCGCATGAGGTCGGGCGGCACCGACACCGCCCGTACTCCTTCCGGCAGTTCCGGGAGAGGCGTCCCGGGCGTGGAAATCACGGTGCGCAGTACGCCGTACTGCAAAGCCTCGCGGAGTAATTTCGGGCCGTCGCAGACGAACGCGCCCCGCTCCTCCCGGTACGACGCCGACGTGACAAGTTTCCGTACATGCGCCGCCAGCGGGTTTGTACGGCTCGTAATCCATTCCATCGCGGCGTCTCCCCCATCTCCCGCAAAAATACAGCGGGCCAATCATATCACAGGCCCGGCGGGGATTGCAAGACGGTATGACAAATTTTTATTGCAATCCGCGCGCGCAATTGTCTTGCAAGCGCCGGAAAAGGCGCGTAATTTTCCCGAAATATGGCCTTGCAAACCACGGGGGCGGGTGATATAATAAAATTACGCCAGTATGGCAATCATCGCAACAGGCGAGGTGGGGCATTATGAAACCTGAACAGGGGGCGTCGCCGGAGCGGGCGGCGCTCGACGCCGGACACGGAGACAAAATCGGTCGCCGTGTGTTTTTTGTGAGGGGGTGTCGCGTTGGGTGAGTACACGCTGACGGTCGTCGTACTGGCGCTCGCGGCGCTCGTCCGCTTACTGGTCATCCCGAAGTTTACGCTCATGCCGGGGCGCTTCCAGTTGATTCTAGAACAGTGCGTGAGGCTTTGCGACGCCGTCGCCGGACTGCTCCTGAAAGTCGGACATGCCCTCAAAGCGGCGGCTGTCGGGTTTGTACGGGGCCTTGTACGCGTCGCGCGCGCCGTCGCCGGATTCTGCGCGCGCCACGTCGCGGAGCTGATAGCGTGGGGCGTCGTCATCGGCGTACTGCTCCTGCTGTGCATGCTGGTACCCGGCGCGCCCGAACACGAGAACATCAACGTCGCCATGCGCGACGCCGTATTACACGACGAGAACCGCGTCAGCCTGTTCGGCCTGACGGAGGTCAACCCGTCCCTGATAGCCGCCATGACCGTAAGCGGCATTCTGCTTGTGGGCGCGCTGTTGATTCGCCTGTTTCTGGTTCCGAAACTCTCTCTGGTACCGGGGCGCTTCCAACTCGTGTTAGAGGAAATTATCAACCTTCTGGACGGCCTCGCCGGAGTAGCCAACAATAAAAGCGTCAAGATTCCCTTTATTGGCGCGTATGTGTTCGCGGCGGGCGTCTACATCTTCACGGGGACGCTCTTTGAACTCATCGGCCTACAGGCCGTCACGACGCACGGGACTTCCGTCACGCTCCCCGCGCCGTTGAGCGATGTCAACGCCGCGATTTGCATGGGCTGTTTAAGTTATCTCGTGATACTGTTCGGCGGCGCCGTACACCGGGGCCGCAAGGGCGTTGTCGCCGCCCTGAAAGAGTTCTCACTGCCCATTTCCATGAGCTTCCGTCTGTTCGGGGCGCTGTTGAGCGGCCTTCTTGTGACGGACCTCGTTTACCACTACGCCGCGCTCAGTTACGGCGTCCCGGTTATCGTGGGCGTCATTTTCACGCTCCTGCACGCCGTCGTACAGACCTACGTGCTGACGATGCTCGTCGGCATGTACTACCACGAAGTCACGGAGGAAGAGGAGCCGAAAGAAAACTCCGTGGACTTGTC
>CAMHDB010000182.1 GCA_946183715.1 uncultured Oscillibacter sp. | reverse complement strand
TTGGGGGAGATGTCACGCAGCGCCGGAGGGGGTTTTACGTAAAGTTAATGACATTGCGTTACTTCTTCTCGTACACGGCGACATAGACCGTGCCGCTGACTTCAAAGCCCAGCTTCGCCTTGACCTCAAAGTTCCCGAAAGACTTGATGGGCTCCGGCAAGACCAGCTTCTGGCGCGGAATCTCCACGCCGTACTGCTCCTTCAAGGCGTCGGAGATTTCCTGCGCGGTCACGGAGCCGAACAGCTTGCCGTTGCCGCCGGAACGCGCCGTCAAGCGCACCTGACAGCCCTTGAGTTTTTCAACCGTCGCCTCGGCTTCGGCTTTCAGGCGGGCTTCCTCCGCCTTTTTCGCCTTCTCCCGCGTTTTCATGGTGTTGATGTTGTCGGCGGTGGCGGCGATGGCCAGATTGCGCGGGAGCAGGTAGTTCCGGGCGTACCCCTCGGCGACTTCGACCATTTGGCCCTTTTTGCCCTTGCCGCGCACGTCCTCTTGTAAAATGACTTTCATGTTGGTTACTCCTTAATGTTATACAAAATAACCGTCCAGTGTCTGGAAGGTTTGGAAAGCTACTCCGGCACGGTTTGCGACAGTGCCGCCGCCGCCGGACGCCGCCGCGAATCCAGTAAGAACGCGGTCAGCGTGTGCGCCTCCGTGGCGAATACGGTGTAGGCGCTGGGGTCGTTGATGGCATGGGACTGCATACCGAGAAAGCGTCCCTCGTTATCGTAGGCCGCGATAAAGAGCGTGCTTCCCTCGTCGGGGTTGCCGGAAATGTCCACGGTCACGCGCCCGTTGCTTATCCGGATACTCTCAATCACGACATCCGAAACGGGTTCGGCCTGCCCGTAATGTACGTCAATCATGCGCCGCCGGATTTGGTCGCGGAAGTCCTCCATACTGATACTGTCCCACTGCGTGGCGGTTCCGGTGTAGTACACGTCGCGGAGGGCGTTGCACTGCTCAAAGGCCGCCTGCTTGATGTTGTACACGCTGTCGGGAATCGTGACGCTACGGAGAGAAGTACAGTTGGAGAACGTGCCGTTTTCGATTTCGCTGACGCGTTCGGGAACGGCGATAGACTGTAGCGACGCGCAACCTTCAAAGGCGTAGGGCTTGATGACGGACACCCGCGACGGAATCGTGAACTCCGTCAGGGACTCACAGCCGGAGAACGTGCGAAGTCCGATGGTGCGGACGGTGTCCGGAAGCGTGACGGTCTCCAGCGCCTCACAGCCCGAAAACAGGGAAGTCCGGGTTTCGTCGAGACTGCCCCCGGCGCGGAACTCCCGAAGTCCGGCGCAGTGCGAAAAGGCGGCCTGTCCCAAGGCGCTGACGCTTTCCGGGAGGGTCATTCGCTCGATGGCGTCACAGCCCGTAAAGGCAAGGTTACCGATTTCCCGCACGCCCTCCGCTATGACGATATCCGACAACTGCCCGCAGTTCGCGAAAGCCGAATTGCCGATAGCGTCCACACTCGCGGGAATCGTCAGGGCGGTCAGGGCGGCGCAGTCGCTGAAGGCGTAGTTGCCTATGCGCGTCACGCCGTATTCGATGTTGACTTTCCAGATATCGAGGCGGTAGCGCCGCCACGGGACTACATTCGCGGTGGGGTAGTCGGTCATGACGCCCCTGCCGCTGATAGTCATGACGCCCTCCGCGTCAAGCCGCCACGTCATACCATTCCCGCAACTGCCGCGGTTGACGGTTTCGGCGAGCAGTTCGGCCTCGTCGGTCGTGTATGGCGGTGTCACGCCGGGTTCGGCCTCGTCGGCGCGGGCCGGGAAAGTCAGGAGTGTACACAGAAACAGCGGCAACAGGAAATAGACAGTTCGTTTCACGGCTCCCCTCACTTTCCGAAATAGGCGTCAATGGATTCCGTCAGGCGCTTGCGGGTATCGTCGACCGTCGCGTCGGCGATACGGCACCCCGCAACTGTGGAATTGCCGCCGCCGCCCAGCGGTTCGAGTACCATTTGTACGTTGACTTCCCCCATCGACCGCGCCGAAATCAGCACCACGTCGCCGAAGCGGTAGACCACGAAAGACGCCTGTACGCCTTTCAGCGTCAACAGTTCGTCCGCCGCCATAGAGGCCGTCACGCGGTCGATTCCGTCCTCGTCCACGGCGGCAATCGCCATATTCCCGCGATAGAGTTCGGCCTGCCGGATGATTCCGTAGCGCGCGACCATCGCCTGTAGGTCACTCTGAAAGAGCTTTTGTACTTCCTCCGTATCGGCCCCGGAACGCCGCAGGAACGCCGCCGCCTCAAAAGTACGGCCCCCGGTACGCTGTGCGAAGTGTTTCGTATCGAGTACGATTCCGGCGAGAAGCGCTTCCGCCTCCTCCTTTAACAGGTCGTCGGGGTTGACCATGTACTGCAACAGCTCCGTGACGAGTTCGGAGGCGGAGGACGCGTAGGGCTCGTGGAAACTGAACGCGGGATTTTCAATATAGGTAGCGGCGCGGCGGTGGTGGTCGATGACCGCCACGCGGTTACAGGCTTCCAGAATGTCCGGGCTTTCGACCATTTCGGGGCGGTTGGTGTCCACGACGACCAACAGCGTACCCGGACGCATTCTAAGGAAGGCCTCGCTCGGGTCAAGAAACACGTTCTCGTACTCCGGCAGCGGGCGGAGTTTCTCCAACAGGCTCCGGGCGGTCGTCTGCTCGGCGTTGATGACGACATGGGGCGTCTTGCCGCGCTTCCGGGCCGCACAGCAGACACCCGCCGCCGCCCCCACGGCGTCCATATCGGAGTAGGTGTGGCCCATGACATAGACCTCTTTCGCGTCGGACATCATTTCACTGAGCGCCGTCGCCATGACGCGCGATTTCACTTTCGTGCGCTTCTCCGTACTCTTGGAGCGCCCGCCGTAGAAATCGAAATCGACCTTGTTCCGGACTACGGCTTGGTCTCCGCCGCGGCTGAGCGCCATTTCAAGAGAGACATTCGCGCTCTTGTAGAGTTCGGCGATATTCTCGGCGTCGACGCCCACGCCGATGGACAGCGTGGCACTGATACTGTCGGCGGCCTTGACTTCGTGAATGCTGTCCAGAATTGAAAACTTTTCCTCGATGAGGTGCTCGTACCACGACTTTTCAAAGATGTACAGGTAGCGGTCTCTCTGCGTCCGGAGCAACAGCCCGCTCGACGCCCAGCGGTTCAAACGCTCCTCGAACTGCGCCAGAAACGCGCTCCGCTGTACTTCCGGACAGGCTTTCATCAAATCCTCGTAGTTGTCCAGCACGATGATTCCCAGTACGGGGCGGTTGTCCTCGTAGAGTTGCCGTAGGGTGTCGGCGTCGGTGGTGTCAATCCAGTACGTGGTCGCGATAAGGTTCTGCTCGCCCTTGCCGCGCGCCCGCAACAGGCTTCCGAATACCCGGAAGCGGCGTCCGTTGAGTTCCACGCGTTCCGGACACTCGCGTTTCCCCTCAAGAAGCCACTGTACCTGAAAGCCCGGCGCGGCCTCCCGGATGAGCGTCTCGAACAGGCCTTCCCGGATTCCGGTCAACTGCAGGAAGCTCTCGTTGCTCCATATGATTTCCTCGGTATCGGGGCGGAGAACCATGGTAGGCAGGGGGGAGTTGATGAGGGACGACTTTCCGGCGGTGTCGACGCTCCCGGTAAGGCTGTCGATGTACTGCAAGACCCGGACGCGGCGCTTGTTATTGCCGCGCTGGAAGACGTAGTAGAGGGTAGCGGACACGAGCAGTTCGACCCCGGCGAGTACCGGACTGACCGCCAGCGCCGCCAGAGAGAACAGCAGGAGAAAAAGGAAATACAGCCGCATATTCGGTTCCAGAAGCCGGGACAATGGATTCTGTTTCATGATGTTCTCTCCATTCTGACAGGCGCTCCGCAGGATTTTCACAGTATATCATCTTCTGTCCGCATTCGCAACCGTTTTTTCGGGGCGGGTCGGTGTCGAGTTTTTGCGGGACTAGCCGCCGTAAAC
>CAMHDB010000181.1 GCA_946183715.1 uncultured Oscillibacter sp. | reverse complement strand
GATGGGCATGGTCTTTCAGCACTTCAACCTGTTCCCGAACATGACGATTCGGAAAAACATCACGCTGGCCCCGGTACGCACGGGCCTTATGAAGCAGGCGGAGGCCGACGCGACCGCCGAAACGCTGTTGGAACGCGTCGGACTGCGCGACCGCGTGGACGCGTACCCGGCGCAGTTGTCGGGCGGACAGAAACAGCGCGTGGCGATAGTCCGCGCGCTGGCCATGCGTCCGAAACTCATGCTCTTCGACGAGCCGACTTCCGCGCTTGACCCGGAAATGGTCGGGGAAGTGCTGGAAGTCATGAAACAACTCGCCGACGAGGGTATGACGATGGTCGTCGTAACGCACGAAATGGGCTTCGCGCGGGAAGTGGGCAGCCGGGTACTGTTCATGGCCGGCGGCAAAGTTTTAGAGGAAGGCCCCCCGGCGACGCTGTTCGGCAGTCCGGCACACCCGCGACTGAAGGATTTTCTCAGCAAGGTACTGTAGGCGTACAGGATGGAAGGAGACGAGTTTATGTCATTCAGCAGTTTTGCGTTTGGAACGCTGTCGGACGGGACGCCCGTCACGGCGTACCGCCTCGAAAACGCCGGGGGCGCGTCCGTGACCGCGCTCGACTACGGCGCGATTTTGCAGTCGCTGTGCGTGCCGACCCGCGACGGCTCCATGCTCGACGTGCTCCTCGGCTACGACAACCCGGGGCAGTACGAGACCCTCGGCGGACACCTCGGCGGTACGCTCGGGCGCGTCGGCAACCGTATCGGGGGCGCGTCGTTCTCCCTGAACGGCGTCACCTACAATCTGGTGAAGAACAACGGCGAAAACCACATTCACGGCGGAATCAAGGGCTTCGACCACCGCATGTGGACGGCGGAACCGCACGACGACCGGCTTGTATTCCGGCGCGTCTCCCCGGACGGCGAGGAGGGCTACCCCGGAAACCTTACAGTACAAGTCACGTTTACGCTCGGCGACGACAACCGCCTGAATATCGCCTACGACGCCGACACCGACAAGGATACCGTAGTCAATCTGACGAACCACGCGTATTTCAACCTCAACGGCGGCGGCTCGGCGATGGGCCACGTATTGCAGATTTTCTCGGAGCGTATCACGGAGAGCGACCCGACCGGACTGCCCACCGGGAAAATTCTCGACATCACCGGGACGCCGTTCGACTTCCGCGAACCCCGTACTGTCGGCTCGCAAATCGACGCCGACGACCCGCAACTCAAAAACGGCAAAGGCTACGACCACAATTATATTATCGCCGTGAAGCGCGCCGCCGTACTCTACAGCGCCGACACGGGCCTTGAAATGACTGTCGAAACCGACTGCCCCGGCATGCAGTTCTATACCGCCAACGGCCTCGGCGAACGCCCCGGAAAGTACGGCATGCTCCATCCCCGGGAGGGCGTCTGCTTCGAGACCCAGCTTTTCCCGAACGGCACGAACTGCTACGCGTTCCCGTCCCCGATTCTGCGGGCCGGACAGCACTTGCATTCTGAAACCGCGTACGCCTTCCGCGTGCGCTGATACTAGCAAAGGACTGATACCATGACGAAAATTGACATCATCTCGGGCTTTCTCGGCGCGGGGAAAACGACCCTCATTAAAAAGCTGTTGGCGGAGGCCTTCCCCGGCGAAAAGGTCGTGCTGATTGAGAACGAGTTCGGGGAAATCAGCATTGACGGCGGCTTTCTGAAAGAGTCCGGCGTACAGATTTCGGAGTTGTCGTCGGGCTGTATCTGCTGTACGATTGTCGGCGACTTCAGCAAGGCCCTCGTGGACGTGCGGGAGCAGTTCCACCCCGACCGCGTACTGATTGAGCCGTCCGGCGTGGGCAAACTCAGCGACGTGATAGTAGCCGTCAAGGGCGTGGACGCCCCCGGCATGGAGCTTAACAGTTACGTGACTGTCGCCGACGCCACGAAAGCGAAAACCTATATGAAGAACTTCGGCGAGTTCTACAACAACCAAGTGGAATCCGCCGGGACGATTGTCCTGTCGCGGACACAGAAGTTGTCGCAGGAGAAATTAGAGGCGGTGGTGGCGCTGTTGCGGGAGAAGAACCCGGACGCGGCGATTCTCACGACGCCTTGGGACGAGTTGGACGGCAAGACGATTCTGGCGGCAATGGAGAAGGTGTCGCTGGCGGAGGAACTGCTGGCGAAAATGCGCGCGGAACACGAGGCGGAGGAAGCCGAACACGAGCACGAACACCATCACCATCATGACCATGACGGTAACGAGCACGACCATGACCACGACTACGACGAGGAACACGAACACCATCACGACCATGATGACGACGAACACGAGCACCATCATGAACACGACGAACACCACCACGAGCACGAGCACGGACACCATCACCACCACGCCGACGAGGTATTCGCGTCGTGGGGCAGGGAGACGCCGAAAGTATTCGCGAAAGCGGAGCTTGAGCGTATCCTGACGGCGCTGGACGGCGGCGGCTACGGGAAGATTCTCCGGGCCAAGGGCATTGTCAACGGCGGCGACGGGCAGTGGCTGGAGTTCGACTACGTGCCGGAGGAGTGGGAAGTCCGCGACGGACACCCCGACTACACGGGGCGTCTGTGCGTCATCGGCGCGGAACTCGACGAGCACAAGCTGTCCGGGCTGTTCGGACTGTGAGCGTAAGGAAGTGGTTTCATGTCGGACATTCCTGTCTATCTGATAGCGGGGTTTCTGGACGCCGGAAAGACGAATTTCATCAACGGCATTTTAGAGGACGGCTTCGCGCGGGAGGGCAAGACGCTTCTTATCCGCTGTGAGGAAGGGGAAGAGGAGTACAGTCCCGCCGCCCTGCGCGGGGTGGACGTGGTGGACGTGGAGGACTTGGAGGGGCTGTCGCCTGATTCCTGTCGCAAGTGGGAAAGGCAGTACCGCCCCGTACAGGTCCTGATTGAGTACAACGGAATGTGGCAGTTCGCGCCGCTGTTCGAGCGCGTCTTCCCGCCGAACTGGATTCTCTACCAGATTATGACCTTTGTACAGGCGTCGACGTTCGACCTGTACGCGAAAAACATGGGGCAACTCATGATGGAGAAGATTACCAACGCGGACATGATAGTATTCAACCGCTGTACGCCCGAACTGCGCGATTCCCTGCGGAAGCGCAATCTGCGGATGGTCAACCGCCGCGCGGAAATCTGGCTGGAGAACGAGGACGGAAGCAGCGAGAATTACTTGACGGGCGACGAGTGCCCCTTCGACCTGTCGGCGGATGTCGTGGAGATTCCCGACGAGGACTACGGCGTGTGGTACGTGGATGTCATGGACCATCCGGAGCGCTACGCCGGGAAGCTCGTGCACATGAAATTGTTGATGTGCCACTCGAAACGTATGCCCGGGGTACACTGTCCGGGACGCTTCGCCATGGTCTGTTGCGCCAACGACGTGCAGTTCCTCGGGCTGGTCGCCAAGGGCGACAATCTGGAGCAGTACCGCGACCGCGACTGGGTGGAAGTCAAGGCGCGTATGGCCGTCGAAACTCATCAGGCCTATAAGGGAAAAGGCCCGGTCATGCGGATTCTCTCGATAGCGCCCTGTGAAAAACCGGCTGAGGAAGTCGTAACTTTCTGAGCGGAGCGTAGAGAACGGCGTGATTTTTGTCAGAGTCACGCCGTTTTTTGGTAGTATGCACAAATATTCCCTGTTATCTTGGCTAGTTTGTCGATTTACGAGGCGGGTATTTGCGGCTATAATGAGTTCAGTATAAATCTGTGTTTACGGGTACTGTTCCTATGCGGGTATGATGGAATTGGCAGACATGCGGGATTTAGGTTCCCGTGCTTTACCGCGTTGGGGTTCAAGTCCCCATACCCGCACCATCTTTGCGCACCAAAAAAGATGCATCTAACTTTTCTGGCATAAAAACCGGGTATTTTGAGTTTTTTAACTCGAAAATCCCGGTTTTTATGCTTAAAAAGTTGAAAAT
>CAMHDB010000180.1 GCA_946183715.1 uncultured Oscillibacter sp. | reverse complement strand
TCGCTCCCGGCAACCTGCTTCCCGACCGCCGCGACAATCGCGAACTCGTGGAGTCCCGAACTCGGCGAGGAAATCGGGCGCTGTCTGGGCGAGGAGGCCGCGTCGCAGGACGTGTGCGTACTGCTCGGCCCGGGCATGAATATCAAGCGGAACCCGCTTTGCGGACGCAACTTCGAGTATTTTTCGGAAGACCCGTACTTGGCCGGGAAAATCGCCGCCGGGTACATCCGGGGCATTCAGGCCAACGGCGTCGCGGCCTGCCCGAAACACTTCGCCGCCAACAATACGGAACTGCGCCGCATGGCCTCCGATTCCATCGTCGACGAGCGCACCTTGCGCGAAATCTACCTGACCGCGTTTGAAATCGCCGTCAAAGAGGCCCGCCCGAAAGCAATCATGTCTTCCTACAACATGATTAACGGGACTTACGCCAACGAGAACCCGCACCTGTTGCAGGAAATTCTCCGCGACAGCTGGGGCTTCGACGGCTATGTCGTCTCCGACTGGGGCGGGTCTAACGACCATGTGGAGGGCGTCCGCGCGGGCGGACACCTCGAAATGCCCACCACCGGAGGCGACAGCGACGAGGAGCTTATCGCGGCGGTCAAGGCCGGGAAAATCTCCGAGGAAGTCATCGACCAGCGCCTTGACGAACTTCTCGACGTAATTTTGTCGACCCGCGCGGCCGTCGACAAGTTGAAGGGCAAGCCCTTCGACAAGGAAGGACATCACCAACTCGCGCAGAAGGCGGCGGAACAGTCTCTCGTACTCCTGAAGAACGAGGAAAACATTCTGCCCCTGAAGGCCGGGACAAAGACGGCGGTTATCGGGGAATTTGCCAAGAACGCGCGGTATCAGGGCGCGGGCTCGTCGGTGGTCAACTGTACGCGCCTCGACAACGCTATGGACATTATCGCCGGAACCGGGCTTGATATCGTCGGCTACGCGCAGGGCTACCCGCGCACGGGCCCCGGCGACCGTGACATGCTCAACGAGGCCGTGGAACTCGCCAAAAAGGCCGACGTGGTGTTGCTGTACATCGGACTGGACGAAATCAGCGAATCGGAAGGCCTCGACCGCCCCAATATGAAACTCCCGCGCAGTCAGACGGACTTAATCAACGCGCTTGCGAACGTAAACGGGAATATCGTGGCGATAATGGCGGCGGGTTCGGCGGTGGAAATGCCGTGGCTGTCGCGCTGCAAGGCGATGATTCACGGCTGTCTGCACGGACAGGCCGGGGCCGCCGCGATTCTCCGCGCCGTCATGGGCGAGGTCAACCCGTCCGGCAAGCTCTCCGAGACCTACGCCCTGAAATACCACGACACCCCCTCCGCGCCCTACTTCCCCGCGCAGGAGCGCACCGTGGAATACCGCGAGGGCCTCTACGTCGGCTACCGCTACTTCGAGACCGTCAAGAAACCCGTGCTTTTCCCGTTCGGCTTCGGCCTGAGCTACACCACCTTCGAGTATTCGGATTTGAGCGTCACCGACGAGGGCGCGACGTTCACCCTGAAAAATACCGGAGAGCGCGACGGCGCGGAAGTCGCCCAGCTTTACATCAGCGCGAAAACGCCGTCCGTCTACCGCCCCGCAAAGGAATTGAAAGGTTTCCGGAAAGTTTTCCTGAAAGCGGGCGAAAGCCAGTCCGTGACAATCCCCTTCGACGACAAGGCTTTCCGCTACTTCAACGTCAAAACGAACCAGTTCGAGATTGACGGCGGGGAGTACGCCGTACTCATCGGCGCGTCCGTCGCCGACATCCGCCTCAACGGCGAAATCACCGTGGAGGGCACCCACGCCCCCGAGCCGTGCGAACGCAGCGCGATTCCGGCGTACTTCTCCGGCGAAATCGAGGACGTACCCGACCGCGAATTTGAAACCCTGTTAGGCCACCCCATCCCCGACGGACACTGGAGCGGCACCATCGGCATGAACGACGCAATCTGCCAGCTCTACTACGCCCGGAGTATCAAGGCGCGTATCGCCTACAGAATCCTCACGGCCCTGCTCAACCGGAGCATGAAGAAGGGCACGCCCGACTTGAACATCATCTTCATTTACAACATGCCGTTCCGTGGAATCGGCAAAATGACGGGCGGCATGGTGTCGCAGGAGATGTGCGAGGGAATCCTGACGATTGTCAACGGACACGCAATCGCATTCTTTCAGGGACTGGGCAAGATTATCTCCGGCTACTTCAAACAGCGCAAGGTGTTCAAGAAAGCGCAGTCTATGGAATGACGGAAGGAGGACTTTCTTTGAAGGACAACGCATTTACGAAATGGTGGAACGGGTTTGCCGAAAAGCACCCCGGCGCGGCCAAGTGGATTCGCGAGGGCGGGCTGTTCGTGTTTTTCAGCTACGTGGTCACGGCCATTAAGGCCCTGCTGTTGATTTTCCTGCCGGGAATGTACCGGGGCATGGTGGGCGACGCCGAGTGGATGTGGCCGGGTATTCCGGTCTCCCTGTTCGGCGTGGACTTCAGCCTCGCCATCGTCGGAAACGACCTCGCCGCCGGAGGACTGGCCTTTACCCTCGCCAACCTCACCGCGATTTTCTTCGGGGAGTGTATTAACTTCCCCCTCCAGCGTAACGTGACTTTCCGCAGTCACGGCCCGCTGGGGCCGCAGATTCTGGCGCACATGGTGGCGACCGTGGTCGTGTTCCTTGTGATGAACCTATTCACCTGCGTGTGGAACCCCGTCGCGCTGGCTCTGATTTCTAACCCCGCCCTTCGGAATACCGTACAGAGTATCGTCACGACGGTCGTCACCGGCGGCGTGGCTATGGTGATTATCTTCGCCGTCGACAAGACCATTTTCGCGCCCGGCTGGGGCGAAAAGGCGAAATAAAATCACAAGAAGAACCACCATAGAAACAGAGGAGACGCTTGTATGAAACAACTCAAACAACTGGTGAAGGCCTACAACGAGTTCAGCCTGATACTTCGTATCGCGGCGGGGCTGGCGGTCGGCGCGGTACTCGGATTAGCCGTGCCGGGGGCGTCGTGGCTGGCGATTTTCGGCGATTTGTTCGTCGGCGCGCTGAAGGCTATCGCCCCGATTCTGGTCTTTGTGCTGATTATGAGCGCGCTGGTACAGAGTTCCAAGGGCATGAACCGCCGCTTCGGCCTCGTACTCCTGCTCTATGTCGTCAGTACGTTTCTGGCGGCGCTGACGGGCGTCGTCGGGAGCTACCTGTTCCCGCAAAAGCTCGCGCTCGCCGATATCCCCGACGTGACCTCCGCCCCGTCGGGTATCGGGGAAGTCATACACAACCTGCTCATGAACATCGTCGCGAATCCGGTGGCGTCGCTCGTCGACGCGAACTACATCGGAATCCTGCTCTGGGCGGTCGTCGTGGGACTGGCTCTGAAAAGCGTCGCGACGGAGAGCACGAAAGCCGTACTGTCGAACCTGTCGGACGCCGTGTCGCAAGTCGTGCGCTGGATTATCAACCTCGCCCCGTTCGGCATTATGGGACTTGTCTTTAACACCGTCTCCACGAACGGCCTCGGAATCTTCACCACCTACGGCAAGCTCTTACTCCTACTCGTCAGCTGTATGGCGTTCGTGGCGCTGGTCGTAGACCCGCTGATTGCGTTCGTATGCCTCCGGCGCAACCCCTACCCGCTCGTGTTCCGGTGCCTCCGCGAAAGCGGAATCACGGCCTTCTTTACGCGCAGTTCCGCCGCCAACATCCCCGTCAATATGGCCCTGTGCGAACGCCTCGGGCTTGACCGCGAAACGTACTCGGTCTCCATCCCGCTCGGCGCGACGATTAACATGGACGGTGCCGCCGTGACCATCTCCGTCATGACGCTCGCGGCGGCGAATACGGTCGGAATCGCCGTGGACTTTCCGTCGGCGCTCGTGCTGAGCTTACTGGCGACGATGGCGGCGTGCGGGGCGTCTGGCGTCGCGGGCGGCTCGTTACTGCTGATTCCTATGGCCTGTTCGCTCTTC
>CAMHDB010000179.1 GCA_946183715.1 uncultured Oscillibacter sp. | reverse complement strand
GACGTACAGGCAATCGGGCCGGAGGGCTCGTTGGTGGGCTTCGCGGCGCTCAACGACGCGTTCCACCACCTGACGGGCGTCCATCCGGCCCTGTACAGCCTCACGGACTGGCTGGAAGTCGTGCCGCTGGGCATCGTCGCCGGATTCGCGATTCTCGGACTTGCACAGCTTATCCGGCGGAAAAGCCTCCTGAAAGTTGATTACAGTATCCTCGTGCTGGGCGGCTTCTACGTACTGGTTTTCGCGGCCTACGTACTCTTCGAGGCGCTCGCGCTCAACTACAGGCCCGTACTGATAGAGGGCGTCTTGGAGGCGTCCTACCCGTCGTCGACGACCTTGCTTGTGCTGTGCGTCATGCCGACGGCGGTTTCGCAGTTGAACAGCCGCATTCGCGACGAGCGCCTCAAGCGCGGCCTGACTTACGCAATTGTACTCTTTACGGCGTTCATGGTGTTGGGGCGTCTGTTGTCCGGCGTACACTGGCTGACGGACATCGTCGGCGGGGCGCTGTTGGCCGCCGGACTTGTCACGCTGTACGGTGCCGTCCTGTCGATTCGCAGGGCGTGACACTTAAGGGGCTGTCTCAAAATATTGAGGCAGCCCCTTAGCCGCGCCTATTTCGCGCAGAGGCAGAGAATCGCTTCCATGTCGTCGGGGCCGATTTTCACGAAGCCGCCGAAGGGGAAGCCGTTCGGTTTCTCGCGGCGGTGCGCAATGATGGCGGGGATGTCCTTCTCATTTCCGCCGACTTCCGAAAGCGTCGCGGGCATGCCGAGTTCGCCGAAGAACACGCGCAGTCGCCGGATACCCTCCCGGGCCGTGCGTTCGGGGCTGGCGTAGTCCATCTCCGCGCCGAATACGTTCACCGCGAAGCGCGCGAACCGCGACACGTCGTGTTGCATGACGTACTCCATCCACGCCGGGACTACCACGGCCAGTCCGGCCCCGTGGGCGCAGTCGTAGAACGCCGAAAGCTCGTGCTCTATCTGGTGGCTTGCCCAGTCTTGGTCGCGCCCGACGCCCACGGAATTGTTGTGCGCGAGGGTGGAAGTCCACATTAAGTCGGAACGCGCGGCGATGTCGTCCGGATTGGCCAGCGCGCGCGGCGCGGCGTCGAGTACGGTCTTGAACAGCGCCTCACAGAGGCGGTCAGTCAGCGCCACGTCGGGCGTATTGCTGAAGTAGCGCTCGCAAACGTGGCTGAACATGTCGACGGCCCCGCAAGCCGTCTGGTACGCCGGAAGCGTGCAGGTATAGCGCGGGTTGAGAACCGCGAACCGGGGCCGGATGAGGTCCGATTTCGGACTGCCCCATTTCATTTTCCCGTTTTCCTGCGTAATGACGCAACTGTTGCTCCCCTCGCTCCCGGCGGCGGCGATAGTCAGCACGACGCCCACGGGCATGCACTGTTCGAGTTTGGCCTTGCCCGTGAAGATGTCCCAGAAGTCGCCGCCGTAGGGCGCGCCGAATCCGATTGCTTTCGCGGTGTCGATGGCGCTCCCGCCGCCGATGGCGAGTACGAAGTCCGTCCCGGCGCGGTGGCACAGGTCGATACCCTGATACACAAGCCCGCTGCGCGGGTTGGGCTGTACGCCGCCGAGTTCGTCCCATGTGATTCCGGCGTCGCGCAGGGCGTCGGTGACGGCGTCGTAGGCCCCGTTGCGCCTGACGGAGCCGCCGCCGTAGACTAATAAGGCGTGGTGCCCGCCGAACTGCCGGACGAGTTCGCCGGTACGCTTCTCCGCGCCCTCTCCGAAGGCGAACAGCGTCGGGGAATAGAATGTGAATGCGTTCATCGTCGTTACTCCTTGTGATGACGGCGCGCCCGTTCCGGAAAATTCGCAAAAATGGCCCTTACAGGATGGGGCGGGCGGGCCGATATAAGAAACGGAAGATACGGGAACTTTTTCTGTCGCGGGGCGTCAGTACCCCCGGGCGCGGTCGACGACGCCCGACGGCGTGTCGCCGTTGGCGTACCGCAGGAGATTCTTGCAGAAGAGGCGGACGTTCTCGTCGCGGGTGTAGCCGAGGGCCATGTTGCCGGAGATGTGCGGCGTGAGAATCAGGTTTTTGGTCTCCCAGAGGGGATGGTCTGCCGGGACGGGTTCCGGTACCGCGACATCCAGCGCCGCCCCCGCGATTTTGTCGCCGTTGAGCGCCTCCATGAGCGCGTCTTGGTCGACGGCGTTCCCGCGCCCGACGTTCACCACATACGCCTCCGGCGGCAACAGCGCGATGCGCTCCCGGTTCAGAATGTTGACCGTTTCGGGCGTCCCGGGAAGGGCCATTATCAGGAATGCCGTCCGGGGCAGGACGGTATCGAGTTGGGACACGGGCAGAACCTCGTCGAACAGGTCGACTTTCCGCCCGCTGTGGCTGACGCCCAGAATACGCCGCGCCTCCATACTCCGCAGGCGCGCGGCGATGGTGCGTCCCAGATTCCCGGTGCCCAGAATCGTGAAATCCCCGTCTTTAATGGAGCGGATTGGCGGCGATAGCAGCCATTCGTGACGGCGGAGCGGCTCGCGGAAATACGTCATTTTCCGCAGGAGTTCGAGCGTGACCATGACGACGTATTCGGAGATGGTCGCGCCGTAGACGTTCGACACCGTGAGCATACAGTCGGGGTTGGCGAACAGCGACGGGTCGGCACAGTAGGCGTCGGCCCCGGCGGACGCCGCCGCGCACCAGCGCAATGACGCCGAAGTGTCGCGGAGAACGTCGGCTTGGTTGGCGTAGAGCACTTCACAGTCCTTCAGACACTCTTTCGCGGCGTCCCTCTGGCCGGACGTGAAAAAGTAGGGCGTAAACCCGGCCCTGTCGGCGGCCTGCCGGATTTTCTCCCGGTGCTCCTCCGAAAGAAAGTCCTGTACGACGCAAAGAATACGGCTCATGATGGTACCTCCTGTAAACAAATCTGCTCGGCACAGCGAATCCCGTCGGCGGCGGCGGAGAGGATTCCCCCGGCGTATCCGGCGCCCTCCCCGCAAGGGTACAGCCCCTGTAAAGCCGATTGGCATCCGCTGTCCCGGAGAATCCGGACGGGTGAGGAACTTCTGCTTTCCACCGCCGTTAATACGGCGTCGGGGTTATCGTAGCCCCGCAGTTTGCGCCCCAGAATCGGCAGGGCCTGTTCGAGGGCACCGGAGAGGAACGGCGGGAGGCAGTCGTGCAAGTCGGCCCAGCGGACGGCGGGCCTGTAGGACGGCGCGACGCGTCCGGGGCCGCGGGACGCCCGCCGCGACAGGAAGTCGCCCACGCGCTGTACGGGGGCCGTAAAGCCGCCGCCGCCCAGCGTATACGCCGCCGCTTCCAGCCGCCGTTGAAACGCGATTCCGGCAAGGGGGCCCGTCCCGCCGAAGTCGGACGTCGCGACGCCGACGAGCAGGCCGCCGTTGATGTTCTCGCGGTCGCGCGCGTACTCGCTCATGCCGTTGGTGACGACGCCGCCCGCCTCCGACGCCGCCGCGATGACCTCCCCGCCCGGACAGACGCAGAACGAAAACACCCCGCGCCCGTCGGGCAAATGACAGGATAGCTTGTACGACGCGGCGGGGAGGCCGGGGTGCCCGGCGAAGTCGCGGTACTGCGCGGCGTCGCAATCGGCCTGACGGTGCTCAATCCGGACGCCGACGGCGAAGGGTTTCGGCTCCATGTGTACGCCGCAACGCCGCAAGGCCTCGAAGGTGTCGCGGGCGGAGTGCCCGACGGCCAGCACGGCGCGCGTACAGGGCAACACGTCCGCGCCGCGCGGGGTACGCACTTCCAGCGCCGACAGGCGGTTTCCGTCGCGGCGGAACCCCGTCACGGTGTGCCCGAAACGGATGTCCGCGCCCAGCGCGAGAAGTTCGGCCCGCAGGGACTGTAACACCCGGAACAGCATATCCGTGCCGACATGGGGCCGCGCGTCGATGAGGATATCGGGCGGCGCGCCGTGCGCGACAAGTTCCTCCAAAATGAAGCGGTGCCTCGGGTCGCGCGTCCCGG
>CAMHDB010000178.1 GCA_946183715.1 uncultured Oscillibacter sp. | reverse complement strand
CCCCAACAGCGTAACACGGCGGCGGCGTTCGCGTCTGCTTCTCTCACGTCTCCGGCTCAATCTATCCGCCCCCTTCCGCGACATCATAGCACAACTTATGCGTTTTGGCTACCATAAATTTTCCCGGCCCCGAAAATTTCGCCCCGCCCGGAACCCGAACAGGCCCGGGCGGATATACTGGTGTAACCGGACGCGGAGAGGAGGCGTGGCGGATGTGCGGGAAAAGCGGGATAGCATTACTGGGAATCTGCGCGGTGGCCCTCGGGATGGGAATCCTTATCGCGGCGATATTCCCCGTGGGGCTGCTGCTGTTCGTGACGGCGTTTCTGCTGATTGGGTGCGGCTGCGCCTGCTGCCGGAGACGGTGAGGGAAAGGAGCGTTTGCAATGAACATCGTGGTATGGAAGGCGCCGAAGAGCTTGCACGGACTGTTGCGGCGGCTGTTCGGGATGAAGAAGCCGAAGGAGGCGTAAGCGTTCCGGGCGATTCACAAAGAGGCATAAGCATTCCGGGCGGCTCATAGAGTAGGACAGGAACTGCCGGAAAGGGAGGAAGCCTCATGGAACTGGAATTGCGACAGGTCAGCGCGGACACCTACGAGACAGGCGGCGACATCACGCTCACGCAGGACGAGAGCGCCGAGACGATTGTACCGGACTACTGCCCGGACATGGCGCGGGTGATTTCGACGGAGGGGACGGTGTTCGTACACAGTCAGGAACTCCGCGAGGGCCGCGCGGAAATCACGGGGAGCGTACAAGTGAACATCCTGTACACGCCCGACGGCGAAAGCGGCGTCCGGGCGCTG
Organism: uncultured Oscillibacter sp.; assembly: GCA_946183715.1. Taxonomy (GTDB): domain Bacteria; phylum Bacillota; class Clostridia; order Oscillospirales; family Oscillospiraceae; genus Oscillibacter. The sequence continues at coordinate 3,224 of CAMHDB010000178.1, read as the reverse complement.
GAAGTGTCGCTACCGTTTACCGTTGAGAGTGACAATCGCGCGCTGTCGGACTGCGAGGAAGTCGCGGCGGAGATTTCGCCGGAACTCGTAGAGGCGCGCATGCTCAACCCGCGCAAAATCCTGACGCGCTGTCGGCTCACGTCGCGCCTGACGGGCTACCGCCGCGCGCCGCTGTCGCTGACGACGGACGTTGTCACGGAGGAGGCCTACCCGCTGGAGAAGCGCCGCGAACGGCGGAAACTCGTCCTGTTGACGGCCCTGTTGCGGCGGGAGTTCCAGTTCTCCGACACGCTGATACTCCCCTCGGGGCGTCCCGGGGCCGTCGAACTGCTCTCTGTCAGCGTGACGCCCGAAGTCACCGACACGCGCGTTATCGGCGACAAGCTGATTTGCAAGGGCGCGTTCACGCTGTCGCTGTTGTACCTGACGGAGGAAAACTTGTGCGCGTCGCAGACGGCGGAACTGCCGTTTTCGCAGATTATGGACGTGGAGGACATCCCGGAGGATTCGCCCGTATCGGCGCGCGTGACGCTCAACGGGGCCGACATCCAGCTCGACGGCGCAGACCCCGAAGGCCGCGAAATCGGCGTGACGCTGTACCTCGAAGCGCTGGCGGCGGTGCGCCGGGAATTGGAACTCGAACTCCTGCAAGACCTCTATTCCACGGCGTGGGAGACGCGCTACGACGCCGTGCCGCTGACGGTCGTCGAATCGTGGGAGCGGCAGACGTGCCGGCAGTCGGCGCGGGAGCTGTTGGAGACGGGCATGTCGCCCGACGAGATTCTGTCGTTGCGCGTGCTGTGCGGGACGGTCGCGGCGGCGTCGGAAAATGGGCGCGTCGTCCTGCGCGCTCCGGCGTCGGTGCGCGTGCTCTACCGCGACGAGGGCGGCGTGACGCTGGTCGCCGAGCGCCGAACCGAGGTTCGCTGTGAGACCGACTTGCCCGACGGCTACCAAGTCACGGCACAGGCGGGCGTATCGGAGGAGCCGCGCGGGAGTATCGGCGAGCGCGGAATCGAAGTGCGGTTCGCGGTCGACTTCCGTTTGGAGGCGGTACGCGTGTCGCGGATACTCTGCGTGACGGACGCCGAACTGGACGCCGAATCGCCCAAGGACGCCGCCGACGCGCCGTCGCTGGTACTCCGCCGGATTGGCCCGGATGAAAGCGCGTGGGACGTGGCCAAGGCGTGCGGCAGTACGGTCGCGGCGATTCTCGACGCGAACTGCCTGACCGACGAGGCGGAGCTTCCCCGCGACGCCATGATACTCATCCCGCGCGGGCGCGGTGGACAGGGCTTGAAAGGACAGACGCTATGAATCACAGCATTTATCAGAACATCGCCACGCGCACGGCGGGGGATATCTACATCGGGGTCGTCGGGCCCGTCCGGACGGGGAAATCGACGTTCATCAAGCGTTTCATGGAAACGCAGGTCATCCCGAATATCGAGAACGTCTACCGCAAGGAGCGCGCCCGCGACGAACTCCCGCAGAGCGGCTCCGGACGCACGATTATGACCGCCGAACCGAAATTCGTCCCCGAGGAGGCCGCGCAAATCCGGCTGGAGGGCGGCGCGTCCTTCTCGGTGCGCCTCATCGACTGCGTCGGCTACATGGTGCGCGGGGCCATCGGGCAGTACGAGGACGACGCGCCCCGCATGGTCACAACGCCGTGGTTTGACCACGAAATCCCCATGACGGAGGCCGCCGAGGCCGGGACGCGGAAAGTTATCGCGGAGCATTCGACCATCGGGATAGTCATCACGACGGACGGGAGCATTTCGGAGATTCCGCGCGAGGACTACCAGTCCGCCGAAGACCGGGTTATCGACGAATTGCAGGAGCTGGGCAAGCCGTTCATCGTACTTCTGAACTCCTCGGAGCCGGACAGCCCGCGCGCGCAGGCAATCGCGGCGGATATCGCGCGGCGCCACGGCGTCAACTGTACCCCCGTCAACTGTCTGGAACTGAGCGAGGAGGCGACCGCCGACATTCTGCGCGGCGTCCTGTACGAGTTCCCCATGCAGGAGCTCCGGCTTTACTTCCCCGCGTGGGTGGACGCGCTCCCCATGGACCACCCCATCCGCGCCGAACTCTACGAGGCCGTCCGGGAGCATGCCGCGTCCTTACGCCATATCCGCGAAGTCAAGGACGTGGTGTCGCTTCTCGGACAGGGCGAGAATATCGAGCGGGCCGAGGTCACGTCCATGGACTTGGGGACGGGTATCGCCGTGGCGCGGGTGTCGCTTCCGCGCGCGCTGTTCTACAGGACGCTCTCGGAACAGTCGGGTTTCGATGTCTCCGACGACGGCGACCTGATGAGTCTGCTTACCCGTCTGGCGGAGGTCAACGAGGCCTACGGGCGCGTGGCCGGCGCCCTCAAGGACGTACAGGAGAAGGGTTACGGAATCGTCGTGCCGGACATGTCGGAACTGAAACTCGAAGAGCCGGAAATCATGAAGCAGGGCGGGCGCTACGGGGTGCGCTTGCGCGCGAGCGCGCCGTCAATCCACATGATACGCGCCGACATACAGGCGGCGGTCTCCCCGATTGTGGGCAACGAGAAGCAGTCGGAGGACATGGTCAACTACCTGTTGCAGGAGTTCGAGGGCGACACGAGCAAAATCTGGGAGACGAACATGTTCGGGCGGAGCTTCCACGAACTGGTCAACGACGATTTGCAGGCCAAACTCCGCCGCATGCCCGAGGACGCCCGCAAGAAGTTGCAGGAGACTTTGACGCGGATTATCAACGAGGGCAGCGGCGGCCTGATTTGCATTATCCTCTGACAACGCGACATTACCCTCTCGGCCTGTTGACGTGGGCCGGAGGGGGTAAAAAAGCGCGGCCCAACCCGTAAGGGCTGGGCCGTTGGTGTCGTGCCGTATTCCCACGCGTTCCGGGGCCAAGTGCGTCAGGCGCCCAACGCGGCAAACGGGACGGTCGGCGCGGCGTACTTCCTCAAAGCGGGACGGCGGTCAAGCCTGCTCGCGCATTCTGGCGAAGCACTCGCTGCAATAGACCGGGCGGTCGGACTTCGGCTCGAACGGCACGCGGGCCACGCCGCCGCAGTTGGCGCACACCGCCTCGAAATACTGCCGGGGGCCGCGGGCGGCGTTCTTGCGGGCGTCGCGGCAGGCCTTGCAGCGCTGGGGCTCGTTCTGGAAGCCGCGCTCGGCGTAGAACTCCTGCTCGCCGGCGGTGAACACGAACTCGTTGCCGCA
>CAMHDB010000177.1 GCA_946183715.1 uncultured Oscillibacter sp. | reverse complement strand
AGCGGGTGTACATCCGGTAAAGCATTTGCGCCCAGTCCTGCGCCTCGGTGCCGCCGGCCCCGGCGTGGAATTGCAGAATCGTATTGTTGCCGTCGTACTCCCCGGAAAGCAGTGTCGACATACGGCTTTCTTCGGCCTGCGTTTCGAGGGCGGCGAAGTCGGCCTTGAGTTCCTCTAAAAGTTCGGGGTCGTCGGCCTCCTGTCCCATGTCACAGAGCGCGGTCAGGTCCTCCCACGCGGAGAGGAGCTTTTCCTGCCGGGAGATTTTATTTTGCAACTGCTTCAAGCGCGTCTGCACCTTGCGGGAGCGGGCGAGGTCATTCCAGAAGCCGTCCTGTTCGGTCTCGGCGGTGAGGCGTTCGGATTCCTGCCGCGCCCCGTCCAAATCCAGCGCGACGGAGAGCTTGTCGAGTTCGGGCTTGAGTTCGCGCAGCTTCTGCCTGTAGGTGTCGTACTCTATGAGGGCCATGTTTTTCCGTTCCTTTCCACGTATGCGGCATTCCTGACGGTATTATATCGGACGCACCGCCATTTGTAAAGAGAAACCTTACTTTTTCGGGGCATATTCAGAGTTCCGGGAAACGGATGTCCTTTTCCCACACGGGATTTCCAGTATCCGGGATTTGGCGCGGGGCGAAGCCGCAGGCGCGGAAAAAGGGCGCGTACTCCGGCGGGGCGTCGGCGTAAATACGAGTGCCGCCGCGCTTGCGCGTGCGCACGACGGCCTGTCCGATGAGCTGTACGCCGAGGCCCTTGCGCCGGAAGGGTTCCCGGAGATAGAGCGCCGCGACACGGCCCAATTCGGGGCCGAGCTGAACCAGTCCGGCGAGTTCGTCGCGCTGGTACGCCGCGAGGCTGATTTCGGCGTCGGCGCGCCCGTGGGCCTCCGCGACGAGCGGGTTGTCGGGCGCGATTTCACGAAACCATAGGCCCGTCTCCAAGGCGTTCTTACGTTTTTTTGTGGTTTCCTGTGCGAGATACTCCGGCGTAAGTAAGTGACTGTTGTCGTCGCGGTAGACGAGCCGGAACCGCCCGCCGTCGTATTCGAGTAGCGAGACGGCGGTATTGTCGCCGTGGGGTACGGTTCCGGTCTCTTCCAGCGTCATACCCTCTATTTTCGACAGCAACAGCCGTAAAATGTAGCCGTGCGAGACGAGCGCGACAGTCTGCCCGTCGTGTTTGACCGCGACGCGGTTCAGGAATTTCCACGCGCGGTCGAGTACGTCGGCGGGGCGTTCCGCGCCGGGGACGTGCCAGAGTTCCATATGCTTCCCGAAGTTGTCGAGCATGACGGGGTCGCGGCGGGCGATTTCGCCGAACGTCAATTCCTCCCACTGCCCGACGCGGATTTCGCGCAGGTCGGGCGTGCCGATTACGGGGAGCCCGCGCGGCTTGCTGACTGCCGTCGCCGTAGCCCGCGCGCGGTAGAGGTCGCTGGAGTAAACCGCGTCGACGCGTATGCCGTCGAAGCGCTTTTCGAGGGCGCGTACCTGCCGCCATCCGCGGTCGGTGAGCGTACTGTCGCGGTGTCCCTGTACAATGCGGTAGAGGTTGCCTTCCGCCTCGGCGTGGCGGATGAGATAGATAGTGGTCATGGGTTGTCTCCTGTCTGGGGAAAGTTTACGGGCGGTCGAGGAACAGCAACAGGGCCACGGGGGCCGCGAGAAGCAACAGCGTCAAAATTCCGTGGCGCAGGAGCACCGTCAGGGCGAAGAGCAGAAGCAAAAATTTCTGGTAGGCGGAGCCGTTGAGCCAGTCGGGGAGCAGGATGGGCCGAAAGCGGGGGGCGGGGGATTCCTCCGTGACATGCGGGATGTCGCGCGTGAGGACGACGGAGGCGTCGAAGGCGTTTTCCTCGACCCACGCGGCGCGGGGGACGCGGACTTGTGTCAGGAGCGTACAGCCCTGAAAGGCGCGCTGTCCGATTCCGGCGACGGTCTCGGGAATCGCCACGCGGCGGAGGCGGACGCAGTTGCAGAACGTCCAGCTTTCGAGCATGCTGACCTCCTCCGGGATGGCGATTTCGGAGAGGGACTTGCAGTCGGAGAACGCGCCGCGGTCGATACGGCGCAGTGTCGGCGGGAGGCTGACGCCGTCGAGACTGGCGCAGTCGGCGAAGGCCCATTCGCCGATACGGGTCACGCTGTCGGGGAGCGTGACGGTTTTCAGGGCGGTACAGCCGTAGAAAGCCGAATCCCCGACGCTGGTCACGCCGTCGGCGACGACGACAGACAGGATTTCCGCGCGGCGTTCCCACCACGGCGAGTCGACGGTGTCCGCCGAGAAGGCGTAATTCTCCATGGGCCCGTCGCCGAATACGGTCATGAGGCCGTTTTCGTCGAGCGTCCACGCGAGTTGGCCTGTACGCCCGGGGGGCAACCGGTGCGGGAGACTGTTCGGGAGGTCGTAGAGGTCGAGCAACAGCGCCGCGTAATACTCCGCGCGCTCCTCCGAGAGTTGCAGGTAGTCGGTGAGGGTGTCGTGCAGTTTCATGAGGACGCGCCCGCGCCGGGCCTCCGCGTCGGCGTCGTCGAGCTTGTCGAGTTCCGACAGCCGCTCCAAGTCCGTCAGCAGTCCACGGTCGCCGAGTTGCCGGAGTACGTTGCTCTCCGCCTCCATGCCCGGGGCCAAGTCCCGGAGTACGGCAAACATCCGCTTCGGGTTCCGGAATACCTCCCGCCCGAACTTCTCTTTCATGCGCCACAAGACTTCCCGAAAGTCATTTCCGCCGTCCACGCTCCCACCTCCCGGAATTTCCTAGGTTTCCTATTATAGCCCACGCAGGGCCGCTTGTCCACCCGTAGGGCGCGAAAAAGTTCTCCCGCGCGCTCACGGGAGAACTTTTCAGCGGAAACGGGCCTGACAAGTCCGGCGGGGGCGGCCCGGAATCCCGGCGCAAGTCCGCCGTTTGCACTTTTCGCCGGAAACGGGCTACCAAGTCCGGCGGGGGCGCTTTTTGGAGCGCGGACGCCCCAGAATCCCCGCCGCCAGTCCGCCCGCGACGGCCCACAGTAACAGCCTCCCGCCGTGCCCGGCCCACGCGATACGCTTCCAGCTCAGGAGGCCCATGCAAAGTAGCAGTACCGTGAACAGCGCCGCGACGAGCGTCGCGGAGACCAGAGAGCCCCACGGGGTATGACGTACCACGCTGACGGCCCCCACGAACGCCGCCGCGCCCGTCAGGCCCAGCAGAACCGGGAAGCCGTGCGCCTCGTCGACGGCCCCGGCAGTCATGAGACAGGTCAGCAGTCCGAGGCCGCAGGCCCAGACTACCAGTGACAGCAGTACGCCCCGCGCAAGCACCGCCCATAGCGCGCCCGACTTCCGGCGCACCGTCGTTTTCTCCGCGCCCATACAAACAACCTCCCCGGACATTCTCACGGGGAGTGTATGTCCGGGGAGCGCGCGTTATGACTTCGATTCTTCCTCCGACGCCGGGGCGGGCTTGTCCAGCGATACCGGAGTATCCTTGTCCTTGTCCTTGTCCTTCTCGGCGGGTTCGGTCGTGACGGGCTCGGCCTGTTCGCTGCTCTGCACCCCCAGACTGGACACGGCCCACTTGGCAATCTCCAGCCGCACGCGGTCCTCGCTGGTCTCCACGATGACCGTATTCTTCGGCGTGACGTAGACGATTTTGCCCACGATGCCGCCGATACTGGTAATCACGTCGCCTTTTTTGAGACTGTCGCGCATTTCCTGCGCCTGCTTCTTGCGCTTGTTCTCGGGGCGAATCATGAAAAAGTACATAATCGCTATCATCGCCGCAATCATCAGCATACTTTCCATAAAAACGAGTGCTCCTTCCGTTGTTGGCGGTGGGTCTATTATAGCAGAGGTTTCCGCTTTTGCAAGGGGTTTCTTCTCAAATCCGCCGCGCAAGACGCTCGACGTACTCGGCGTAGAACTGCGCGTAGTGTCCGGCCTCGATGGCGTCGCGGATTCCGCGCATGAGGTCGTTGTAGAATTGCAGATTGTGCAGTACCGCGAGGCGGAGCGCGAGGACTTCTTCCGCCTTGAACAGGTGCCGCAAATACGCCCGCGAGTAGTTCCGGCACAGCGGACAGCCACAGCGTTCGCTTACGGGCCGTTCGTCGGAGGCGT
>CAMHDB010000176.1 GCA_946183715.1 uncultured Oscillibacter sp. | reverse complement strand
TTATCGCGTCGGGCTACGGGTGGACGCTGGACAGTGACGGCGCGCTGGACATTTTCGGCGAAAACGAAATGATACAGTATTACCCTGAACATTTGTCATGGAATCAGTACAAAGCAGACATTACGGCGGTCACGATTCGAGGCGGAACAACCAGTATTGGAGAGCGTGCTTTCCAAGGCTACTCCAATTTGAAAACAGTGACGATGGAGAATAATGTAACCACCATCAGACGCTATGCTTTCTTATCCTGCTCCGGACTTACTACGCTTACCATGTCCGATAACGTGCGCAGTATTCAGGAAAGTGCGTTTTCCGGATGTGTCAGCCTGCGCGCCGTCCACATACCGGACGGATTGGGCGGTATTGAAAGGTACGCTTTCAACGATTGCGAAAGCCTGACGGAAATCACGTTTCCGGCAAGCCTAAGCAATATCGCAGAGGGTGCCTTTATGGGGTGTTCCGGTCTGACGGACGTTACATTTCTGTATGATTATCCCGTTTCCGGGGGCTGGTACAGTAATTTTTACATTGGGAAGCGCGCTTTCATGAACTGTTCCAGTCTGAGAAACATAAAAATACCGTTTTCCGTATCTAAGATTCCCGAGAGTGCGTTTTCCGGATGTTCCGCTCTGCGCCGCGTCGAATTTGCGGGTCCGGATTTACACAGGATTACCATTCAATCATACGCTTTCGCGTATTGTACCAGTCTGGAGGAAATCACGTTGCCCGCGAAGGTGGACAGCGTGGAAAAACGCGCTTTTTATGAATGCGGCCTGACGGACATCACGATTGAAAACAGCGCTTTACAGATTGGATACTCTGCGTTCGCGTACTGCGGCAAGCTGAAGAAACTTTCTTTTCCGGACGGCATGACCAGTATCGCCGGAAATTACGCGTTCTCGAACTGTCAAAACCTGTCTCATATCGCGTTTCCGGCAAGCCTCTCCGAAATTCAAAGCGGCGTTTTTTCGGGTTGCGATAACATTTTGCACGTCGACTATCCGGGCTTTGAATACGACTGGAACAGCGTCAGCATTGGTTACGATAACGGCAGTTTGTCGCGTGCGATAATACGCTTTCTTCCGCCTGTCCTGCACGTCGGCGGGGCGTTGGACAACGGGAGGATTCACGGCGCGCAATTCGCCTTTGCGCCGGGGGAGTACGCGGAGCTGTCATATGTGCAGTCGGCGTCGATGGACGGCGACGAGGTGCGGTCCGACGAACTCTACGCCGAACTCCGCGTCGAGCGGGAGAACCCGGAGACGTGGCTTTCCGGCTGGGAGGGCGTGTCGCGCGCGCTTCCGGTATGGTTCACGCGCTACGGAAAAATCGACGGACACGATACGGTTTCCGTAATCGAGCGCCGCGAAAAGTATTACTTCAAATCGCTGGAACGCGTCGCGCGTCAAAACTTCCTGCTGACGGCGCAATCGCCCATAGGCCGTCTGACTTCCGATTTCCCCGGGGGGATGTACGAAGGCGAAGCGCTCTACGATATACTCTCCGCCGTCACGGGCGACATTCCCAAAACCATAGACTACCGGTTAAACAATATCAGCGTGTACGGCTGGGCGCCGTACCAGTCGGGGCGCGAGACGCTCCATATGCTGGCGCTGGCCTGCGGCTTTGTTATCCGCCGCGACTGGAAATATGACCTGTACTTTACGCTCCCGGATACCGGGGCCGGGGAACTCCCGGACGGAGTGATTTTCCACGGCGGCGCGGTCGATTACCGAATCGGGGCGGCCTACGCAGGCGCGGAAGTCTCCGAATACACCTTCCTTCAGACGCCGCGCGACAAGGAGGTGACGCTGTTCGACAATACGGACGGCTCCGGTGCCGCCGACGGGCTGACGGTCGTGTTTCCGGACGCGCCCGTGTACGGTCTCACGGCGTCGGAGGGGCTGACTGTCGACTGGCACAACGTCAACGCGGCGGTGGTGTCGGGCGTGGGCGTGCTGACCGGGAAGGCGTACACGGTCGTTACGGGCATGACGTACATTTCGGCGGACAACGACGCCGACCCCGAACAGGTACTTTCCATCCGCGACATTCCGCTTATCACAAATCTGAACTCCGAGACCGTCGCGCGGAAACTCCTGTCGAGTGCCAACGCGCCCGTCGTGGAAATGGACTTTCTCCGGCAATATCAGTGTCCCGGCGACCTGTTATCATTCGAGGACCCCTACGGCGCGTCCCGGACGGGCTATCTGCTGTCGCTGTCGGGAAGTCTGACTTCTCTGGAGCGCGTGACCGGGACGTTTCTTTCGGGTTACGTTCCGGTCTGGGGCAACACCTACAACAACGTAACCATTCTGACGGGTTTCGGAGAGTGGACAGTTCCGGCTTCGCTGGACGGCGCGGCGGTGCGCGTGGTGCTGATTGGCGGCGGGACGGGCGGCGCGTCCGGACAGCGCGGCTCCGACGCGACCGCCTCCGGGGGCGGTCACGGCTCTCCCGGCGACGGCGGGAAATTCTGCGTCGTGCGGCTCACCGTACACGCGGGGGAGAGTTACGGCTACCGTTGCGGGACCGGGGGCCCCGGGGGCGCGCCGTCCGCCGACTACGACACCGACGAGGACGACGAGGACAAGAAAACGTACCGCAAGAACCCGGGGACAGCGGGCGGGGCGTCGGTGCTCGAACTGACACAGGGCGGAGTTGTCGTCGGGCAGTGGACTTCCGACGACGGCGCGGCGTCGGCGGTCGGCTACCGCGACATGATTCACGGCACACAGTACGCCGTGCCGGGGCCCGATAGCGGCGTCGACGGCGGCGGGGGCACGTCCGGACGCGAGAACAACGACCGTAACAACCCGGCCTACACGGACACCGACTTTCCGACGCTTGCGCTCCCGTGGGACGATTCTCAAAGCTGGACTTCCGGCGGTATCGGCGCCGGGGGATGGTACACGCAGACGGGGGATTACGCGTTTCAGGAATGGGCCTACGGGGGCCTTGGCGGCGGCGCGGCGGTCGGCAACAACGGCGGCGACGGCGGCGACGTGGGACATTACACACCCGACACGGGCGGCGCGGGCGGCCCCGGCGCCGACGCGCTCCCGATATTCCCGGACGATACCCGCGCTTACGGCTCCGGGGGTTCGGGCGGACACGGCGGCGGGGAAGGCGGCGCGGGCGGTCGCGGGAATACCACCGAGGAATCCGGGCACGCGAGCAATGGCGCGCGCGGCGCGGGCGGTTCCGGCTCCCGCGGACAGGACGGGAAAGCCGGATGTATTCTGATTTACTATCACGGGTGAGGTGAGCGCATGGAGGAGAATATTACGCGGCACGAGTTCGACGCGGTGATGGAGCGTCTGGACGCCGAAAACGGGCGGCAGAATCACCGGCTGGAATCGGCGGAAAACGACATTAAGGCACTCCGCGCCCTGCACGTAGCGGTTGAAAAGCTGGCGACGAATATGGAGCGGATGTTTGAGGAACAGCGCAAACAGGGAGCGCGGTTGGAGACACTCGAAAGCCGCGACGGCGAACTGTGGCGCAAAATTGTGGGCTACGCGCTGACCGCGGGAGCGGGCTTCTTACTGGCGGCGCTTATGCGTCAGGCCGGAATCTTTTAGGGGGTGACACGATGCGCGAACTGACAAGCAAAACTTTCTGGGCTGATGTCGGCGTTCGGGCGATTCGCACGATGGCGCAGACTGCCGTGGGCGTCATCAGCGCCGGGGCGGTGCTGTCCGACGTGGACTGGATTCAGGTCGCGTCGGCGTCGGCGCTGGCGGGGGTGGTGTCCGTACTGATGAGCCTCGACCGTATCGGGAGCGGGGCGACACAAAACGGCGGAACTTCACAAAAGGAGAGCGACACACAATGACAGAACTTGAACTCCGGCAACACTATGTCGACACGCTTCGCGGCTGGATTGGCCGCAACGAGCAGGACGGGTCGCACAAGCTGATTGTCGACACCTACAACAGCATGCGGAAACTCCCGCGCAACTACGCCGTCACGTACTCGGACGCGTGGTGTGCCGCGACGGTCTCCGCCGCCGCGATTGAGGCGGGGCTTACGGGAATCATACCGCGCGAGTGTTCGTGCGCCCGTATGATTGCGCTGTTTAAGGACATCGGGCGCTGGATGGAGCGTGACGACTACGTACCGCTTCCGGGCGACATCATTTTCTACGACTGGCAGGACAGCG
>CAMHDB010000175.1 GCA_946183715.1 uncultured Oscillibacter sp. | reverse complement strand
TTGCGGCGTTATCGTCGGTCGTTGCTGTGGCGTCGTCGGTTGCGGCGTTATCGTCAGCCGTTGCGGCTTCGTCACCGCCATCCGAACCGCATGACGAGAGGCAGACGAGTGCCGTCAGGCATAGCGCAAGAGCCAGCGCTTTCATTTTCCATGCTTTCATAATTTGATTCTCCTTTTCACTATTCGTCAATCCCTTCCCGCATGCCAGCGGGGAAAGTCTGACGCCAGCCGTCAAAACTCACTCCTGACGGTAATGGCTGAGGAAGTCGCCGAGGTCGCGGATGGCCTGTCCCATTTCCTCCGGTTCGGGGAGCATGACAATCCGGAAATGGTCGGGCGTGGGCATGTCGAACCCGGAACCCGGTACCATGAAAATATGCTTCTCGTGCAAAAGGTCGAGGGCGAATTTCTTGTCGCTGGTGATGTTGAATTTCTTCACGTCGACTTTCGGGAAGGCGTAGAAAGCGGCGTGATTCTTGACGCAGGTCAGGCCGTCGATTTTGGCGAGTTCGCGGAAAGTAACCTCCCGCTGTTCGTAAATGCGCCCGCCGGGCCGCATCATGGCCTGTGTGCTCTCGTCGTCGGCGAGGGCCGCCGGAATGACGAGTTGCGTCAGGGCGTTGGAGCAAAGACGCATGGCCGCCATTTGGAATATGCCCTCTACGTAGTCGTCGGCGCGGCCCTTGTAGCCGCTGATACACATCCAGCCGCAACGGAAACCGCAGATAATGTGCGATTTCGAGAGGCCGTTTGTCGTAATGACCATCAAATCGGGGGCCAGCGCGGCGGTCGAACAGTGTTCCACGCCGTCCATAAGGAGGCGGTCGTAGATTTCATCGGAGAACACAATCAGGTCGTTTTCTCGGGCGACTTGCGCGATGTCAAGCAGTACCTGTTTCGGGTACACGACGCCCGTCGGGTTGTTGGGGTTGATAATGACAATGGCCCTCGTGCGTTTCGAGACTTTCTTCCGGATGTCGGCGATATCGGGGAACCAGTTGTTGGATTCGTCGCAGGTGTAGAAGACGGGCTTGCCCCCGGCGATGTACGTGGAGTTCGACCACAGGGAGTAGCTCGGCGCGGGCATAAGAATCTCGTCGCCCTTGTTGCAAAGCGCCAGCAGGCACATGAGCACAAGTTCGCTGACGCCGTTGCCGATGTAGATATCGTCGGCGGTGATGTCCCGAATGCCCTTGGACTTGTGGTAGGCAAGAATGGCCTCGCGGGCGGCGGGCATGCCCCGGAGGTCACAGTAGGCGACGGCCTTGTCGACGTTGGCAAGCAGGGCGTCGCGTATGCTCTCGGGCATGCCGAAGCCGAATACGGCGGGGTTTCCGGTGTTCAGGCGCAGGACTTTGATACCCTCTTTCGCCATACGCTGGCTTTCCAGATAGAGCGCCCCCCGGATGTCGGAATGGACGGGGGCGAGGTTCTCGGAACGCTGGATAGTCATAAAATAGCTCCTCCTGTTCTCCACGAAACCGTTGTAGCCGTCTTGGAAAGCCATAAAAACGACAGAAACCCCCGGACGTGGGGGTTGGTGTCATGTTCATGGTGCGCGAGGCGGGACTTGAACCCGCACGTCCGTAAAGGACACTAGAACCTGAATCTAGCGAGTCTGCCAATTCCACCACTCGCGCGCGTGACAGTCTCCGCAGGGAAGGGAGGCGACGCGGAACAAAGAACTGTTCCGCGTCCGCCGGGTGGTGCGGCTGACGGGACTTGAACCCACACGTCGCTAAAACACCAGCACCTCAAGCTGGCCTGTCTACCAGTTCCAGCACAGCCGCGTAGCGCGTCCCTTAAAGACTGCAAGGACTATTATACGCGGGCTGGGCGGGTTTGTCAAGACTTTTTTTGAAAAAGTTGCCGGGCGAAATTTTCTGTTGCAATCCCCGCGAAAATCTGGTAAAGTGTGCGGGCGTTACAAACCCCAGAACGGAGGAAATCACAGACCATGATTAACGAAAACATTCAGATTGTACAGCGGAAAGACCCGGAAATCGCGCGCGTACTGTCGCTGGAACTCAAGCGCCAGCAGAACAACCTCGAACTGATTGCGTCGGAGAACCTTGTAAGCCCGGAAGTCATGGCGACGATGGGGAGCGTGCTTACGAACAAGTACGCGGAGGGCTACCCCGGACACCGCTACTACGGCGGCTGTGAGTACGTCGACATTGCGGAGCGAATCTGCATTGAGCGGGCGAAGGAAGTCTTTTCGGCGAAGTACGCGAACGTACAGGCGCACAGCGGCTCGCAGGCGAATTTCTGCGTATACCTCGCGCTCTGCAAGCCCGGCGACACCGTGCTTGGCATGGACTTAGGCGCGGGCGGACACCTCACGCACGGCAGTAAGGCCAGCTTTTCGGGCAAACTGTACCATACAGTCTCCTACGGCGTCAACCCCGAGACGGGCTGTATCGACTACGAGGACGTGCGCAAGCAGGCCGAGACGCACAAGCCCAAAATGATTATCGCGGGGGCGTCGGCGTACCCGCGGATTATCGACTTTAAGAAGTTCGCGGAAATCGCGCACGATGTCGGGGCGTATTTGATGGTGGACATGGCGCATATCGCCGGACTTGTCGCCGCCGGAGAGCACCCGAACCCGCTCCCCTACGCCGATGTCGTCACGACGACGACCCATAAGACCATGCGCGGCCCGCGCGGCGGAATCATCCTGACGAATCACGAGGATATCGCGAAGAAAATCGACCGGGCAATGTTCCCGGGTACGCAGGGCGGCCCGCTCATGCACATTATCGCCGCGAAGGCCGTCGCAATGGGGGAGGCCTTGCGCCCGGAGTTCCGCGACTACCAAGCCCAGATTGTCAAGAACGCGCGCACGCTCGCCGAAACCCTCATGAACGGCGGCATAGACCTTGTCAGCGGCGGCACGGACAATCACCTGATGTTGCTGGACTTGCGCAAGCTCAATATGAGCGGGCGCGAACTCGAAGACCGCCTCGACCGGGTTCACATCACGGTCAACAAGAACGCAATCCCGAACGACCCGCGCCCGGTGTCGGAGACTTCCGGCGTCCGCCTCGGTACGCCCGCCGTCACGACGAGAGGCTTCAAGGAAGAGGAAATGAAGATTGTCGGCGACCTGATTCTCAAGGCTATTTTTGAGTTCGATGTCAGCCGGGGCGAAATCCTCTCGACCGTGGACGAACTCTGCGTAAAGTACCCGCTGTACTGACATGAAAATCGAACATGTCGCGCTGTACGTCAACGACTTGGAGGCCGCGCGCGACTTCTTTGCGGAGTACCTCGGCGGACGCGCCAACAACGGCTATCACAATGTCAAGACGGGGTTCCGCTCGTACTTCATTGAGTTCGACGGCGGCGCGCGGCTGGAAGTCATGAACAAGCCCGGCATGACCGACGCCCCGAAGGGGCTTAACCGTACAGGGTTCGTGCATGTGGCGTTCAGTGTCGGGAGCCGGGAAGGCGTCGACGCGCTGACGGCGCGCCTGAAAGAAGCCGGGTACGAAGTCGTCAGCGGCCCCCGCACGACCGGCGACGGCTATTATGAAAGCTGTGTCGTCGTTATCGAAGGCAACCAGATTGAAATTACTGTCTAAACTGGACAGTGGAAAGTTTTTCAGGATAACAAATGCTAAAAGGGCGCAAAAGTCCTGCGGAAAACGCGAAAAAACATCAGAAAAAGTAGACAATATATAGGCGGCGTCTGTTCTTTGCATTCCCTGTCCTCTGTCAAGCGCGCAGGGACGTTGCTCTGAACACGCGGGAAGCAAAGCTCAATCACCGAATATATAGAAAAGTCTACGCCACATCTGAGGCTTTTTCGGATTCCGTCGGCTTCTGAACACTCCGAATAAGTTGCGTTATGGAATTGTCCGGCCACGAAGCCATAAAGACGCAAATTCGCTGACGAAGATACCCCATGAGATTCGCTTCCGATATTCTTTCGCCCGCCGGAGTGCGCTGGTAACGCAGTTGCGTTCTGAGCGCGGGCGTGTCAAATTCGATAGACAATATCTGAAGGATACCCATAGCGATAGAGGAAATCAGAGCGTAGAGTTCCGTGGTTCGGACGGCCTTGACAATTCGCTCGCGGTCTTTATGAGACGTTACGCTTTCAAGAAGAAGGGGCTCCGTCTTTTTACGGAAACGCTTCAGGCGCGGCATGGATTTGCTCCAGAAATGGTAGGAGAAGGCGC
>CAMHDB010000174.1 GCA_946183715.1 uncultured Oscillibacter sp. | reverse complement strand
CTGTCGGGGAGTTTGCGCGCGTCGTCGGTGACCATGTCGGCCCAGATCTGGTAGACGTCCGTGGAGTGGGCGAAGTTCATCATATCGGGCGTGTAGCCGCCGGCGGGGCGCATATTGACCTCCAGCGCCGCGAAGTCGCCGACGCCGCCCAGACCGGGCCGCGCTTTCGTCATGCGGAAAAACTCCAAGTGTACGAATCGGCTGCGCACACGGAAGGCCTTCAGGGCCTTGCGTCCGAGTACGCGCAACGCCTCCGGGACTTCCGCGCAGGTGTAATAGGACAAGTCGCGGTCGTGGTTGACGATATCCGCGATGGACGGCGGCCAGACCGTCATCGACTCGAACAGCGGTTCACAGCGGGAATCCGTGATAGCGTCGTAAGAGCAGATATCGCCCTCTACGAACTCCTCCATTACATAGGGCACGCCGGGCTTTTCCGCGAAAAAGGCCTCGAAATCGGCGTCGGTCTCGATTTTGTAGGTATTCGCCGCGCCGACGCCCACGTCGGGCTTTGCAATCACGGGGTAGCCGCCGATTTCGCGCAGGAACTCCGACGCCGCCTCCGGGGTCGACACCCTGTGACAGCGCGCCGTGGGAATCCCCGCCGCCTCGTAGACGGGTTTCATGCCCGACTTGCTTTTCCACGCGCCGATGTCGCCGGCCTGTACGCCCGTCGTGACGTGGAAATCCGTCCGGAGGCGGGCGTCCTGTTCGAGCCAGTATTCGTTATTGGATTCAATCCAGTCGATTTTCCCGTAGCGGAACGTGAAGAAGCCCACCGCGCGGAGAACCTGTCCATAGTCTTCCAGCGATTCCACGCGGTAATACTCCGTCAGCGCGTTGCGAAGCGGTTCTTCGAGCGCGTCGTAGGCCTCGTCGCCGATTCCGAGGACGTTCACGCCGTTGCGCTTCAGGCGGTCGCAGAACTGCCAGTAGGTGTGCGGGAAGTTCGGGGAGATGAAGATAAAATTCATATGCGCCCTTCTTTCATCAGTTTTCGGCCCCTTCCGGCCTCCGCTTGAAACGGAAACCCGGCCCTGCTACAATGGGCGCGGAAAGGGGCGGATTCTATGCAAAGCGTACTCGAACGTGCCGGGGAACTCCGAGACTATTTAAGCGCGTTGCGCCGGGAACTGCACCGCCGCCCGGAACTGGCGCTGAACGAATACGGGACGGCGCGCGTCATCGAACGCGAACTCGACAAGATAGGCGTCGCGCACAGGCGGGTTGGCGAGACGGGCGTACTGGGTATCGTACAGGGCGGCGCGGGCGGCGGGGCCGTGGCGTTGCGGGCCGACATCGACGCCCTGCCTATCCGCGAGGAAACCGGAGCGGCGTACCAGTCGGAGACCGACGGCGTCATGCACGCCTGCGGACACGACGCGCACACGGCCTGTTTGTTAGGCGCGGCGCGGATTCTGTCCGAACGCGCGGCGGGATTCCGGGGGGAAGTGCGGCTGATGTTCCAGCCCGCCGAGGAGACCGGCGGCGGCGCGGCGGATTTCTTAAACAGCGGCGTACTCGACGGCGTCGGGCGCGTGTTCGGACTGCACGTCGCGCCCGATTTGCGTACCGGTACTGTCGGAATCACGCCCGGGCTGAATAACGCGGCGGTCGACCATTTCCGCGTCAGGATTCACGGGAAGTCGGCGCACGTCGCGGCTCCCGAATCCGGTGCCGACGCGCTCTACGCCTCAAGTCAGCTTGTCGTGGCGATACAGGGCATTATCGCGCGGCGCACGTCGCCGACGGAACCCGTCATACTGGGCGTGGGCAAACTCAACGCCGGGACGACGTACAACGCCGTGGCGGAGTACGCGGAATTAGAGGGGACGACGCGCACGATATCCGAACGGGCGCGGCTGGAAATGCGCGAACGTATCGACGAGACGGCGCGGCATATCGCCGCCGTCAGCGGCACGGAGGCCGAAACTGTCTGGACGGGCATTTGTTCCGCGCTGGTCAACACGCCGGAGGCCTGTACGGAAGCGGGGGGCGTGGCGCGGGAACTGGGCCTTAACGTAATTGACAACCGCCCGCTGTCGCTCAGCGGCGACAACTTCGCCGAATACCTCCGGCGCGTCCCGGGCTGTTACGCCTACCTCGGCACGTCGAACCCCGACTTCCCCGACACCCTCGCCGGAATCCATAACGGTCACTTTAACTTAGACGAGGCGGCGCTTCCCTTGGGGGCCGCGCTGTACGCCGCCTGCGCCCTGCGCTGGATGAGGAGTGAATGCCCGTGAAAGTGCCCCTTCGCTACCAAATCACGGAATACGACTGCGGCCCGACTTCCCTGCTCAACGCCGTGAGTTTTCTATTCGAGCGGGAGGAGATTCCGCCGGAAGTCGTGCGGAACATCATGCTGTTCTGTCTGGACAGCTACGGCGCGGACGGCTTTTCGGGCAAAAGCGGGACTTCCCATACCGCCATGCAGTTTCTAAGCCACTGGCTGGACGGCTTCGGGCAGACGGGACGCCTTGCGTTGTCGAGCGCGTACCTGTCGGGGCGGGAGGTCGAATTGGGGCAGAACAGCCGCCTCCGTGACGCCCTGCTTCGCGGCGGCGCGGCGGTGGTGCGCGTCGACTTCGAGGGCTGGCACTACATCCTCTTGACCGGAATCCGGGGGGAGGACGTGTACGCCTTCGACCCCTACCAAATCGACGGGCTTTTACCCGTGGAGGGCGTACAGGCGACAGACGAGTACCCGGAGCGTTACAACCGGGTGATTCCGGCGCGTCTGCTGTCGCGGGAGAGCGTCGCGCCCTACGCCTTCGGCCCCGTCGAGACCCGCGAGGCCGTGTTGCTGTTCAACGGCAACATCGCCCTGACGGCGGAGGAGACCGTAGAGTACATGATTTGAAACCCCGTCATGATATACCAATCTACCCCGTATGTCAATAGAGATTCCGCGCTTTTATGCCTAAAGTCTTGTCCAGCGGTCACTCCGTGCCGTGCGGGGAGACCGGAAATGGTCGACCGCACGAAAACGCCCCCTCCGTCACCGCGTGACAGAGGGGGCGAACAGTTCCCGCGCATGGAAAGAGCTTTCGGTCATCAGTAGAACCGCTTCTTGTTCTTGCGAGCGGCTTCCGATTTCTTACGGCGCTTGACGCTGGGGCTTTCGTAGTGTTCTCTTTTACGAACCTCGGCAATCACGCCCGCCTTGGCGCAACTGCGCTTGAAACGCTTCAGCGCGCTGTCGATGGACTCGCCGTCTTTCACATGAATCTCAGACATCTATAATCCCTCCCTCCGGAGCGTCCGGCAGACCGGACGCGTAGGGGCCATCGTCAATCGCTTCTGTCAATGATTCGCAATCCGGCCTTGGGGTTCTGGATTCGCATCCTGTCAAATGGCTCTGTCAATGGCTAATAAAGTTATTATAAGGAATTTGACGGTTCTTGTCAAGGATTTTTTGCGCCTGAGGGCAAATTTTTCTTTATGGAATGAAAGTAATCTAAGCCCGGGCGGACTTGTTTACCGCGATTTCTGCCTGAGATTGACAATTCCGGACGCTTTCCGATAAGCTAGCCAAAGGGCGCGCCCCGTTTCCCACGGTTTTCCGTAAAACCGACAAATCACGTTGCGCCGCCTCCGTTCTGTGTCGGAGACGGCGCTGTACTGTTATTCCGGCTTGACAATCAGGTTGACGAGACGGTTCTTGACGAGAATCGTCTTGACAAGTTTCATGCCCTCGGTGGCGCGCTGAACCTTCTCCAACTGCCGCGCGGCCCCGACGACGGTTTCCTGTTCGCTGTCGAGCGGGAGCGTAATCGTACCCTTGAGCCGCCCGTTGACCTGTACGGCCATGTCGACCGTCTTGGCCGCGGTCTTGCTCTCGTCGTACTCCGGCCACGCCTCCTGACAGGCCATGTGCCCGGACTTTTCGGCGAATCCGAGCCGCTCCCAGAGTTCCTCCACGATGTGCGGCGCGAACGGGCTCAACAGGAGCAGTAAAATCCGCATGTCGCCGCGCGAACAGCCGTTTGTAGTCAGTTCGTTGACAAGCGTCATCATCGCGGCAATGGCGGTATTCATCTTCAACTCGTTGATATCTTCCGTAATTTTCTTGATTGTCCTGTGCAAAGCGGGTTCGTTGGCGGGCGTGACGGCCCCGGAATCCGACGCCGCCTCGGCGAGATTCCACACGCGGTCAAGGAAGCGTTTCGACCCCTTGACGGCCTCCGTAGACCAAATCGCGG
>CAMHDB010000173.1 GCA_946183715.1 uncultured Oscillibacter sp. | reverse complement strand
CCTCCGGGCCAGTCAGAAACTCCTCTATGACGATTTCATCCCCCGCCGCGCCGAAAGCCCTGTCCTGCATGAGCGTCCGGACGGCCTGCCGCGCCTCATCGAGGTTTTGCGCAATCAGTACGCCTTTCCCCAGCGCGAGACCGTCGGCCTTTAAGACTATCGGGAATTTCACGGTTTCCAGATACTCTAGGGCCGTCTCCGGCGACGTGAAAACCCGGTAATCCGCCGTGGGAATGCCGTACTTCCGCATAAGGTTCTTGGCGAATACCTTACTGCTTTCGATACGCGCGGCCTTTGCGTCGGGGCCGAAACACGGAATCCCGGCCCCGTGCAGTCTGTCGACACAGCCCAGCGCCAGCGGGTCGTCGGGCGCGACGACCGCGAAGTCAATCGCGCGCGACTTGGCAAAGTTCACAATGCCGTCGAGGTCTTTCGCTCCGATTTCCGGAATACAAACCGCGTCGGCGGAGATTCCGCCGTTGCCCGGGAGCGCGTAGATTTCCGTTACGTCCGGATTTTCGCGCAGTTTCTTGATGATTGCGTGTTCGCGGCCCCCGCCGCCCACTACCAGTAATTTCATGACCGCCTCCGTCGCTCAGTGGTGGAACAGGCGCATTCCCGTGAAGGACATGACCATATTGTACTTGTCGGCGGTGGCGATTACATTGTCGTCGCGGATAGAGCCGCCCGGTTGTACGATATAATTCGCGCCGCTCTTGCGTGCCCGTTCCACGTTGTCGCCGAACGGGAAAAAGGCGTCGGAGCCGACCGTCACGCCGGAGAATTTGGAAATCCAGTCGCGTTTCTCCTCGCGCGTGAGGGGTTCGGGCTTGATACGGAACGTGTTTTGCCAGACGCCCTCCGCCAGAATGTCCTCGTACTCGTCGGACAGGTACACGTCAATGGCGTTGTCGCGTTCGGCGCGGCGGATATGGTTCACGAATTGCAGTTCCAAGACGCGCGGGTGGTGGCGCAAAAACCAGTTGTCGGCCTTGTTGCCCGCCAGCCGCGTACAGTGTATCCGGCTTTGCTGTCCGGCCCCCACGCCGATGGCGTGCCCCTCCCGCACGTAGCAGACGGAGTTCGACTGCGTATATTTCAGCGTAATCAGCGCGACCATCATATCACGTTTGGCCTCGTCGGGGAGGTCTCTGTTCTTCGTGACGATGTTGCCCAAAATCGACGCGTCGATTTTGTAGTCGTTGCGGCCCTGCTGGAACGTGATACCGAACACGTCCTTGTACTCCTCGTGCTCCGGCGTATAGTCGGGGTCGATTTGCACGACGTTGTAGCCGCCCCTCTTCTTGGTTTTGAGGATTTCCAGCGCCTCTTTCGTGTAGCCGGGGGCGATTATGCCGTCGGAGACCTCGTTTTTGAGGTAGCGCGCCGTGGGCTCGTCGCAGGTGTCCGACAGCGCGGCCCAGTCGCCGTAGGAGCAGAGCCTGTCCGAGCCGCGCGCGCGGACATAGGCACAGGCAATCGGGGACAGTTCCAGCCCGTCCTCGACGAACAGGATTTTCCGGCCCGTCTCGCAAATCGGATTCCCCAGCGCGGCCCCCGCCGGGGAGACGTGTTTAAAGGACGCCGCCGCCGGCATACCCGTCGCCGCGTTCAGCTCCCGCACCAACTGCCACGAGTTGAACGCGTCCAGAAAGTTGATATAGCCCGGTTTGCCGTTGAGTACCTCAATCGGCAACTCGCGCTCCCCGCGCATGAAAATTCGCGCGGGCTTCTGGTTCGGGTTACAGCCGTACTTCAATTCCAGTTCACGCATTTTCGCCGCCTCCGTTCTCGAAAAGTTGTGCGCATACCATCTCCGCCGCGCGCGGGAGGAGTACCCATTCCGCCTGCTCCATGACGCGCTTTTGCAAAGTTTCCGGGGTGTCGCCGGGGAGGACTTCCACGGCCTTCTGCAAGAGAATCTCGCCGCCGTCGGGAATCTCGTTGACAAGGTGGACAGTCGCGCCCGTGACTTTCACGCCCCGCGCCAATGCTTCCGCGTGTACTTTCAGGCCGTAGTAGCCCTTGCCGCAAAAGGACGGAATCAGCGACGGGTGTACATTCAGGATACGCCCCGGCCACAGCTTTACAAAGTCCTCCGAGAGAATCGTCAGGAACCCCGCCAGTATGATTACGTCGATTTTGGATTCCAGCAGACGCCGCAACAGCTCCGCCTCGAAATCCTGCGGGGCGCGGCCTTTGCGCGCGACTGTCACAGCGTGTACGCCGTGCCGCTCCGCCCTCGTCAGCGCGTAGGCCCCCGCCGCGCTCGACACCACCAGCACAATTTCCCCGTGCGGGATTTCCCCGCGCTCCTGCGCGTTGAGCAACGCTTCCAGATTCGTCCCGCCGCCCGACACGAATACCGCTATCCGGACTTTCTCCATGCGCTCTCCCCCTTTCACGCCTTCAACAGAGAATCACACCCTCGCCGCCCGCGACAATCTCGCCGAGCAAATACGCCTGACAGCCCTCCCCGCGCAAGAGTTCCATAGCCCGGTCGGCGATGTCCGCCGCCACGACCATGACCATTCCCACGCCCATGTTGAACGTATTGAACATGTCGCGCTCTGGAATGTGGCCCATGTCCTGTAAGAGGCGGAATACGGGCGGAGTGCGAATCGCGGCCTTTTCGAGTTTCGCCGAGACGCCCTTCGGCAGACAGCGCGGAATGTTCTCCTGAAAGCCGCCGCCCGTGATGTGACTGATACCCTTTACCCGTAGCGTCTCCAGACAGCGCGACACCGGCTTGACATAAATCGTCGTCGGGGTCAGCAGGGCCTCGCCCAGCATACAGCCTAATTCCGGCACTTTGCGCGTCAGACTTCCCGTCTCGACGTGGAACACCTGACGCACCAGTGAAAAGCCGTTGGAGTGCAGTCCGGACGACGGGAGCGCAATCACCACGTCGCCGGGGAGAATCGCCGTATTGTCAAGGAGCCGGGCGCGGTCGACGATGCCCACCGTAAACCCGGCTAAGTCGTAGTCGTCGGCCCTCATGATTCCGGGGTGTTCGGCGGTCTCGCCGCCCAGAAGCGCGCACCCGGCCTGTACGCAGCCCTCCGCAACGCCCGAGACTATCGACGCTACTTTCTCCGGGTCGTTCTTCCCGATTGCGATATAGTCCAGAAAGAACAGCGGCCTAGCCCCACAGCACAGCACGTCGTTGACGCACATCGCCACGCAGTCAATGCCGACCGTGTCGTGACGGTTCATCAGTTGCGCGATACGGATTTTAGTCCCGACGCCGTCCGTGCCCGACACCAGTACCGGGTCTCTGTACGCGCTCAAGTCCGGGGCGAACAGCCCCCCGAAGCCGCCCAGCCCCGACAGTACGCCCGGGGTATTCGTCCGCTCCACATGCCCGCGCATGAGTTTCACTCCGGCGTATCCGGCCTCGATATCGACGCCCGCCGCCTTGTAGCTCTCCGAAAAACTGCGCACCCCGTACACCTCCTCCGCGAATTATCCGTTGTCGTGCGCAAGCAAGCGCTTCATGACTTCCGCGTAGGCGTCCTCGACGCCGCCCATGTCACGGCGGAAACGGTCCTTGTCTAATTTCTCGTGCGTCTTTTCGTCCCACAGGCGGCAGGTGTCCGGGCTGATTTCGTCGGCCAGCACGATGGTACCGTCGGGCAGACGCCCGAACTCCAGCTTAAAGTCGACAAGTATCACGCCGCATTCCTTCCAGAACGCTTTCAACTCCTCGTTGACCGCGAACGCGTACTTTTTAATGGTCTCGATTTCCCCGGCGGTGGCCAGTTTCAGGGCGCGTGCGTGATAGGCATTCAGAAGCGGGTCGTCGAGTTCGTCATTCTTGTACGAAAACTCAATCGTGGGGCTGTCGAACACAATCCCCTCCTCGACGCCGTAGCGCGACGCGAAATGCCCCGCCGAAATATTCCGTATAATCACTTCCAGCGGCACAATCGACACCTTCTTGACAAGCGTCTCGCGCTCGCTAAGCTCCCGCACGAAATGCGTCGGAATCCCGGCCTTCTCCATGCGCGCCATGAGGCGGTTAGTCATCTGGTTATTGACCACGCCTTTCCCGACAATCGTGCCGCGCTTCTTGCCGTTCTCCGCCGTCGCGTCGTCCTTGTACTCGACAATACAGAGTTCGGGGTCGTCCGTGCGGTATACTTTCTTGGCCTTGCCTTCGTAAATCTGCTCCAGCTTTTCCATAGAATGTCCTCCTATTCCTTCCCCGTCCAGCAGTAGGTGCAAATCTTGTCCCGGTCGATTCCG
>CAMHDB010000172.1 GCA_946183715.1 uncultured Oscillibacter sp. | reverse complement strand
CCTGGTCGAGGGCGTTCATGCCCACGAGGCACTCGGCGATTTCGCTGTTGACGTTGGCGACGGCCTTCTCGACGCCCTTGCCCAGATAACGGCCCTTGTCGCCGTCGCGCAGTTCGCAGGCCTCATAGATACCCGTGGAAGCTCCGGAAGGCACCGCGGCGCGGCCTACGGTACCGTCTTCGAGGCACACTTCTACTTCTACAGTGGGGTTGCCGCGGCTGTCGAGAATTTCGCGCCCGCATACGTCGACGATTTCCAGAATTTGCTTCATAATTTCTGTTCCTCCTCCGATTTGCTTCGGGGGCGGCGGGTTCCGCCTCCATGATGACCGTAGATTATTTTACCAGTGTTTGCCGTTTCTGTCAAGCGAGAATGTGATGTTTTTCACAAATTTTCCCGGCGTTGAAAATTGCCCCATACCGGATATCATGTCAGGGAGAATCATAGCGTTCCGCGAACTTTGAGAGGGGGCTTTACTATGGCAAATATTCCCGAACTCCCGCCGGAGATGATTTTATCGGACGAGGAATGGGCGATGATTGCGCGCGCGAGGTCTCAGGCGATTACCTTTGACGAGGACTGCCCGGAAGTCACGCCGGAACGGGCCATTCGGTTTCGGCGGGTGAATCCTGTCAGGAAAGCCGCGACTTGATGAAACGCCGGAGGCGCGCGCCCCCGGCGTTGTTTTATACTCCGCGCGTCACATTCAGGCCTTGACGCGCTGACGCTGTTTCAGAATGGTTTGTACGCCCTCGACGGCGAGGATGACGGCCAGAACGACCATAGCGGCGGCGAAGACGAGCTGGAAGTAGTCGCCCCACATCGCGCCGCCCGCGCCGATGAGGC
This sequence comes from uncultured Oscillibacter sp., assembly GCA_946183715.1. Classification (GTDB taxonomy): domain Bacteria; phylum Bacillota; class Clostridia; order Oscillospirales; family Oscillospiraceae; genus Oscillibacter. Next base: position 3,424 of record CAMHDB010000172.1, on the reverse strand, counting down.
CGACTTTCGTCTTGACGGTCAGGCAGAGACTGCACAGCGTCGCAACGAGCATAAAGCACATGGGGAAGTAGAACATTTTATTGTTCTTGCCGACGTTGCCGAGCCAGGCGGCGACGGCGAGCAGGGCCAGTCCGGAGAGGAGCTGGTTGGCGGCCCCGAACAGTGCCCAGATTTGCGACAGTTTCAGCGCGCCGAGCGTGCCGCCGATGACGACCATAATCAGCGTGCCGCAGAGCGGATGGGTCAGGACTTTGCGGATACCGGAGGCGTCGCGCCAGGAGGCCTCGCCCTCTTGGAGGAAGAGTTCGGAGAACATGAAGCGGCTAAGACGCGTGGCGGTGTCGAGGCTTGTCAGGGCGAAGACGGAGACGGCGAGCGTGAGCAGGGCGCGGACGGTGCCGTAAATCGACGAGGTTTCCGCGCCGAACATCGTCGCGATACCGGACGCGAACGCCACGGACGGGGAGCCGAATTCGCCGTTGACGTACTTGTTGAACACCATGCCGACGGCAATCAGGGACACGACGCCGAGGGCGGATTCGATAAGCATAGCGCCGTAGCCGATGGGTTTGGCGTCGGCCTCACTGTTGAGCTGTTTGGACGTGGTGCCCGTGGCGACGAGGGAATGGAAGCCCGAACACGCGCCGCAGGCGACCGTAATAAACAGGGCCGGGAAGAGGGTACCGATATTCGTAGTCCAGCCGGTGAAGGCGGGGATTTCAAAGGTTGCGCTCCCGGTGAATCCGGAAATCAGGATGCCGATAACGGCCAGAATCATCATGCCGTAGAGGAGGAAACTGGAGAGGTAGTCGCGGGGCTGTAAGAGAATCCAGACGGGCACGAGGGACGCGACGGTGATGTAAGCGCAGATAAAGACAATCCAGGGGAGTGTCGGCATGGCGATTCCGACGTTGAGGCCGAGCACGAGCATGAGGCAAATGCACGCGATTCCGGCGACGGTGGCGGGCACGACGCCCAGTCCGAAACGGTTCGTGGCGATACCGTAGACGACCGCCAGCGCGATAAAGAGCAGGGAAATCATAGCGGTGGTTTCGTTCCCGGTGGGGTTGGCGCTGATTCCGTAGTGGTCACTCGCGAACGTGCCCGCGACGACGTTGACGAAAGAGGCGATGACGAGAATCAGGACGAGGAGCGCGAAGACAAGGAAGAGGCGTCCGGCGCGTTTGCCCATATTGTCCTTGATGATTTCGCCCATGCCCTTTCCGTCGTGGCGGATGGAGGCGAACAGGGAGCCGAAGTCGTGGAGGCCGCCGAAGAAGATACCGCCGAAGACGCACCAGAGGAATACGGGCACCCAGCCGAATACGGAGGCCTGAATGGGGCCGTTGATAGGCCCGGCCCCGGCGATGGACGAAAAGTGGTGTCCCATGAGGACGGCGGGCTTGGCGGCGACGTAGTCCACGCCGTCTTCCATAGTCTGGGCGGGGGTCTTGCGCGCGGGGTCGATTCCCCACTGCTTGACGAGCCAGTTGCCGTAGAGCACGTAGCCGACGATGAGAATGGCAATGGCGGCGGCGATAATCAAGATAGCCTGCATAGGTTTGGTTTCATCCTTTCCGATTGTGTGATATGCGATTCCGGACGGAATCCGCCCGGGCGACGCCGAAATAAATCCCCGACGGCGGGGACGCGACATCAGCGCGACAGATTCTTTTTGAGGAATCCGCGCAGGGTCTTTGCCTGATGGTTACAGTAGATTTTCCCGGTATCGGCGGCGACCGCCGCGAGCCGGAAGTGACTCCAGCCCTGAAAGCCGAACAAGTAGCTTTGATAGTGCTTCAATTTCGGAATCAGGGCGGCGGCGTCGGGTTCGATGGTAGAGGCGAGTATCAGTAACGTTACGTCGCTGTTGCGGTGGTCTTTGTGCGGCGTGATACGCGCGGTTCCGGCGTTCCATGCGGCCCCGTCGAGGGCGCGGAGAAGCGGAACGGTCAAATTTTCCTCTACGGCGAAATATACGTATTCATTCGATTCCGCCTCGGCGAGACGCGCGCGCCGGACAAGAAAATACTGTTCGGTATGCGACCGGAACGCGGCCTCGGCGGCGAATGGCGGCGCGGGGTGTTTGCGGTTCACGTCGTAGTAGGCCGCATAGGCGCGGAGGAGCTTGTCCAGCATTTCTTTTGCGGTCATGACGGGCCTGCCTTTCGCGGAATGGCGTCGGGGGCGAGGGCGCGCAACTCGTTCATGACGGCCTTGGCGGCGCGTTCCCCGGGGAGTTGGATTTGCGCGAGTTCGGTTTCGGTACCGGAGGCGTCGACGGCGCAGAGTACGAGATGTTCTATCCGGAGTTCGCCCCCGGCACAGCAGCCGATTCGCGCCGGGACGGCCAGCACGCGCCGGAAGTAGCGGCTGAGGCGGTCGTAGGGGAGGGCGTAGACGCGCCAGCCCTTGCGGAAGAAGAGATTGCGCGGGCCGATAGAGAGTACGCCGACGCGGTGTCCGGCGCGGTACTCGGCGGGCCAGTCGGGGGAAGGGGGCACGTTTTCGGGGGGCAATCTGACAAAACGCACGGGGAAACCTCCTTTTATACCGCAAGTTTTCCACACTTTCCACAAGGTTTTCCACATTTTTTACAGAAAACCACCAAAATTAGAACATACGTTCCCGCCCGGAATCACGGATACGGCACCAAAACCGTACCGTCCGGGAGGGCGAAGGCGTCCGGCGACGGTTCCTCCGGCTCGGCGGCCTCCATCCAGTAAATACTGTTTCCGTCGAGAAGCATTTCCGCCGCGACAAGCAGTCCCGTCGAGACGCCTATCCAGTAACGCTCCGTGCGGTTGTCCTCCCGCGTGGTTTCGACGTAAACGCAATCGACGCCCGATTCAATGCGGTGGTAGTCGGCCAGCGCGATACGCTCCCGGGGAAGGCGCAGCACGTCCTCATAGGTGGGAATCAACTGTTCGTTGTCGGCGCTGACAGACCCCGCCGGGACTTTCAGCACGTCGGGGCCGTCGCCGTACCACAGATACGTCGTCGCGCCGTTGGTGACGGCGTGGCGGGTCGTGCCGTCGGGGAGACTGCGGTCGACGCGCGTCCAGTTGCCGGAGACGGTCACCACGAGGGGGGTATCCTCCTCCCCGCCGCTCCACGTGCGCCGGACGGTCACGGCGCGGCGGTAGCGCGTACTCCGCGAGAGCGTCGCGATGACGCCCCGCACGGTCTCCGGGGAGACCTCCAGCGGCACAGCCGCCGTAAGGCCGCCCGCGATTTCGCCGCCTGTCAGGCCGATACTGTCCGGGAGCGTGATGTGCGCCGTGCGCCGAAAGACGAGGCGTCCGCCGAACGACAGCGCAAGCGTCACAATACACAACAGGGCCATAGCGAGCCAGTAATGCCGCCAGCCCGTGCGAATCCTTTTCATAGCAAACACCTGCCGCCCCGTATGATACCACCCGCG
>CAMHDB010000171.1 GCA_946183715.1 uncultured Oscillibacter sp. | reverse complement strand
ATACGAGATGACCTTAGGTGACTGGAGTTCAGACGTGTGCTCTTCCGATCTCGCTTCCTGTGCGCGAAACAGCCCCCCGCGCACAGGAAGCGTAACCAAGGCTTACGGGCCCTGCGGCGCGGGGCCGTCAGGAAGCCCAGCGCAGTCAGGACAAGCGTCGCGCCCGCGACGGCGGCTATCTCCGCCGCTGGCAAAGTCAGGTGATACCCGCCCAGCGCGTCCCCGGCCTCCTTCCACAGGGACAGGTCGCGCGGGAATACGGGCTCGTCGCGCACTTCGATTTTCACGCGGTTGGCTATCGACAGAATCCCCGCGACGGCGTTCGTGACCGCCGCGCCGTAAAAGACATTCCGGAACAGGAAGCCGTTCCCGCAGAGGAGTAAGCCTACGGGAATGGCGTTGAGCGCGTAGAGAATCGGCTTTCGCTGGAAGCTCTCCCAGATTTCTCCCATCTCGTTGGGCTGGCACCACAGCGCGAGCGCGGTCAGCCCGACAGTCAGCGCCACGGCCGCCAGCGCCGACAGGAAGACGCGTTTCAATAGCGGACACCCCTTTCCTTGCGAGTCACAAGGTATTATAGGACTTTCGCGCGAAATGACAAGCCCAAAATCGAGAATATTCTGTAAAGTTTTTGTAACAGCGCGCAAAATTTCTTGTATTTTGTCGCCGCGGAGATTATAATGTGGCGAAAGAACAGGAAGGATTTTGAAAAGGCACCGCCGGTCGACAGCACAACAAGAGCGGCCCGCGACGGGGCCGCTTCGGATGATTCCAGCGGAGAGGAGAGACAAGCCTATGCAAAGACGGACGCTAGACCCGGTTCTGACGGAAATCCACGATTTGCTGTACCAGTTCGGCGTGAAGGCCACGATTCAGGGCTATTTCGAGACATCCAGCGCGGTATTCCTCGCCATGCGGCGACAGCAGGAGGACGACCCGTGGTTCTCCATCATGGACCTTTACCGGGAGATTTCCGAACTGTACCACGTAGAACTCGGGGACATTGACCCGCGAATCCGGCGTGTTATCCGGATAGCGTGGAAGAACCGGTCGGAGTACCTGAACCGTATCGCCGGGGAGGAACTCCAGACCCAGCCCTCGCCGCGACAGTTTATCGACATGCTCTCCGGGTACCTGTTGGAGCGGCGGAAAAAACGCTAGGAAATTCCCGGCCCGGATTGTCAGGACAGAACCGCGAACGCCTCGTAGGGGCGCAGGGACTGCCCGTCGGGCGCCGCGCCGTCCCCGTAGCTGGACAGCAACACCTTTCCGGCGGGCACGGCGACTGTCGCGCTCTGGCCCTCCCCGCTGAAGTTGCAGACCACCGTCAGGCGCTGTGCGCCCAGACTTCTCTCGTAGGCGTACACGCGCGCGTTGCCCGTGTCAAGGAAGCGGATTTCGCCCTCGGCGATAATCGGGTACCGCTTGCGGAGTTGAATCAAAGCGCGGTAGTAGTTGAGGACGGAGTCGGGGTCGCGCTCCTCGGTCTCCACGTTAATCGAGCGGTAGTTGTCCGGGATTTCCAGCCAAGGGGTGCCGTTGGTGAATCCGGCGTTGTGCTGTGGGTTCCACTGCATGGGCGTGCGGGAGTTGTCGCGGGAGCGCGCCGCCAGTACGCCCAGCGCGTCCGTTTCCGACAGCCCGCGCTCCCGGAGAATCTGGTAGTAGTTGATGCACTCCACGTCGTTGTACTGCTCAATGCGCGTATAATGGGCGTTGGTCATGCCGATTTCCTCGCCCTCGTAGACGTAGGGCGTGCCGCGCAGGAAGTGGATGAAGGTCGCCAGCATTTTCGCCGACTGCCGCCAGTACTGGCCCTCGTCGCCGAAGCGCGACACCACGCGCGGCTGGTCGTGATTGCACCAGAATACCGCGTTCCAGCCGCCCCGCCGCGACATCTCCTCCTGCCACTCCTTGAAAATGTCGTGCAGGCGCACGTAGTCGGGCTCCATGAGCGCCCACTTGTCGCCGTCCTTGTAGTCGACTTTCAGGTGGTGGAAGTTGAAGCACATGGACAGCTCGTGGCTCTCCGGGTTGGAGTAGCGGATACAGTTTTCCAGCGTGGTGGACGCCATTTCGCCGACCGTGACCATGTCCTCAATTTGCGTGTCGGTGACGAGTTCGCGGATGAACTCGTGGATTCTGTGCCCGTCCTTGCAGTAGCTGGTACCGCTCCCGGGGCCGCAGTCCTCGATACGCTCCGGCTTGGAAATCAGGTTCAGCACGTCGAAGCGGAATCCCTTGACGCCCTTGCCCTTCCAGAAGCGGATGACGTTCTTGAGCTCCTCCCGGACTTTCGGGTTGTCCCAGTTCAAGTCTGGCTGTGACTTGTCGAACAGGTGCAGGTACCACTTGTTCAGTTCCGGGACGTACTCCCACGCGGGCGTACCGAAACTCGCCGTCCAGTCGAGGGGCTTGTCGCGGAAAATGTAGTAGTCCATGTACTCCGGGTCGCCCGCGAGGGCCTTCTTGAACCACTCGTGGTCCCACGAAGTATGGTTGAATACCATGTCGAACATGAAGCCCATGCCGAGGCGGTCGGCCTCCGCAATCATGGCCTCGCAGTCGGACATGGTGCCGAACATCGGATTCACCGCGCGGTAGTCGGCGACGTCGTAGCCGTTGTCGAACATGGGCGACGGGAAGAACGGCGTCACCCAGATGTAGTCGACGCCCAGACTTTTCAGGTAGGGCAGTTTGGCGCGGATTCCGTTCAGGTCGCCGATTCCGTCGCCGTTGCTGTCGCAGAACGACTTGACGTAAATCTGGTATACCACGCTGTTTTTGTAGTCCATTGGAAAGCCTCCTGTCATACATACCCTCCCCCGGCGGGGGAGGGTTTCTTGTCGTTTACTCGGCGTGTCCGACGACGCCGCCCCCGGCCTGTACGTCCTTCCCGGCGTCGAAGCGGAATTTTTCATATCCGCCGTCGTCGGTGACGACCATCATGGTAATGAGGGGGTGTCCGGCGGCCCTGATTTTCACGGGGTCGAAGGTAATCAACTGCTCCCCGGCCTTGACGCGCTGTCCGGGCCGGACGTGAATCTTGAACCCGTCGCCGTTCATGCCCACGGTGTCGAGGCCGATGTGCAGGAGGATTTCGATACCGTTCGGGAGTGTCAGCCCAAGGGCGTGATTGCTCCCGTCCATCGTCTGGGATACCGTCGCGTCCGCCGGGGCCAAAAGTACACTGCTCGTCGGTTCGATTGCGATTCCGTCGCCGAGAACCTTTTCGGCGAACGTCGGGTCGGGTACCTGCTCGATAGCGACCGTCTTGCCCGTCAGGAAGGCCTTGAAATCAACGGGGGCGTGGGCGGCCTTGGCTTGCGCGTCGAATACGGCGGCTTCCGCGTCCAGACGCTCCGCTTCCGCTTCCGCGGCGGCCTCCGCGTCCAGTCCGCGGCGGTGCCCGACGATGTACGTCAGCACGAACGGAACGACGATTGCAATCAGCATGCACAGCGCGAAAGACGACATGTACTCCGGGCGTATGGACAGAATCCCGGGCAGTCCGCCGACGCCGATTGCCGTCGCCGTGACGCTCGTCGCCGTGCTCACGATTGCCGCGAGGCACGAGCCGCACATGCCGCAAATGAACGGGAACACATACTTCAGGTTGATACCGAACATCGCCGGCTCCGTGACACCCAGATAGCAGGAAATGCAAGAAGGAATATTCAATTCCTGCGCGCGGGCGCTCTTGCGCTGTAGGGCAATCATGCCGAGTACGGCGCTTCCCTGCGCGATATTCGACAGCGCAATCATGGGCCAGAGCATGGTACCGGGATGGGCCGAACCCTGCGAACCCGCGATAAGCTGTAAGTCGATAGCGTTGCTCATGTGGTGGAGGCCCGTAATGACGAGCGGGGCGTAGAAGAAGCCGAAGATTGCGCCGAATATCACGCGGAAGGAGCCGCTGATACCCGCGTACACGACATCCGAAATCACCGCGCCGATTTTCCAGCCGATGGGGCCGAGTACGAAGTGGGCCGCCATGACCGCGCAGAGGAGGCTACAGAACGGCACGAGAATCATGGACACCACTTTCGGCGAAATCTTCTTGAAGAACCGTTCGAGATACGCCAGCGTGAACGCCGCGAGAATCGCCGGGAGAACCTGCGCCTGATAGCCAATCATGTTGACTTTGATAAAGCCGAAGTCCCACTGGTTGATGGTGCCGTTGGCGAGGGCGTCGGCGACGGAATAGGCGTTGGTGAGCTGTCCGGAAACGAGCGTCAGGCCGAGGATAATGCCCAGCATTTCCGTACCGC
>CAMHDB010000170.1 GCA_946183715.1 uncultured Oscillibacter sp. | reverse complement strand
TTCTTTCCTGTCTGAACAAGTCAGCGCCCCCGGATATCGGAGCGGAACTTGTCCGCACAAGTGTCGTACATCCGGAAAACCGCCGTCACAATGCCTAAAATCCGCGCGTTCGCGCCGCTAATCGGAAGATACGTCTCATTTTCCGGCATGAGCCAGACCTGCCCGCTCCGGACTTCGTAGCGCTTGACCGTGCGCTCGTCCCCAATCAGCGCCGCGACGATTTCACCGTTGTTCGCCTCCGACTGCCGCCGGACTACGACATAATCCCCCGGGAAAATTCCCGCGTTCAACATGGATTCCCCGTGTACCCGTAAGGCGAAACAGTCGCCCCTATGCCCTACGGAATCCAGCGTCAAATACTCCTCCACGCACTCCTGCGCCAGAATCGGACTGCCCGCCGCTACGCTCCCCAGTACCGGAATACGGGTTTTGTCGTCGCCTTCCGGCTGGTCGAGCACCGTAATGGCGCGGCTTTTGCCGGGTTCTATCGCAATCAGCCCCGCCTTTTCCAGATTTTTCAGGTGGAAATGAACCGTCGAGGTCGATTTCAAGTTCATGGCCGGCATGATTTCCCGTAATGTGGGCGTGAAGTTGTGCTTCTGCCGGTATGCAAGGATATAGTCGTAAATTTTCTTCTGCTTGGGGGTCAGTTTCATGGGGCACCTCCTCCGTTTGGACGCCGTTCGCCGTCCACGACATTATAGCACCCCGCGCGCCAAAACGCAAACAAATGTTTGCAGTCTCCCTAAAGTCCCGCCCCGGCGGCGCGGGCGTTACTCCCGAAGTATTCAGGAAAGTCATAGGCTTTCCTGAGCAAAAAGCCTCCCCGTCATCACGGGGAGGCGAAAACATGTCAGGCCATTGCCACGCCGCCGAAGGACGGATTCATATAGTACACGTTCTTCTCGTCCAGACGCTCTTTAGCAAGCCGCAATCCCTCGCCGAAGCGGGCAATTTAAGTAGCGGCCCCGGAAAACTTGGTTTTCAAAGTTTCCGGGGGCGCTTTCAGTAAATGCCGCATGAAAGCCGTTGCAATTTCCGGCGGGATATGGTACCATATTTCATCATAAGCCGTATGCGGGGCAAAATAACGGAGGGCTGTTTATGAAAAAGTACGGTTACGGTGTAGACCTCGGCGGGACGACCTGCAAGCTGGGCCTGTTCGAGAGCGACGGCACACTCGTCGAGAAGTGGGAGATTCCCACGGACGTTTCCGACGGCGGGGCACGGATTCTGCCGGATATCGCCGCCGCCATTCAAGGCAATATGAAAAGTCACGACCTGACCGCAAAAGACGTTTGCGGCGTGGGAATCGGCGTGCCGGGCGCGGTCAACGCCGACGGCGTAGTCAACCGCTGTGTGAACCTCGGCTGGGGCGTCGTGGACGTGCGCGGGGAGTTGTCGAAACTCTCGGGGCTTCCGGTGCGCGGGGGCAACGACGCGAATATTGCGGCCCTCGGCGAGGCGTGGATGGGCGCCGGACAGGGCTTCCAGAGTATCGTCATGGTGACGCTCGGGACGGGCGTCGGTGGCGGAATCGTCCTTGACGGGAAAATCCTCAACGGGAGCACCGGGGCCGCCGGGGAAATGGGACATATCCGCGTGAATCCGAAGGAGACCGTGCCGTGCAACTGCGGCAACCGGGGTTGTCTGGAGCAGTACGCGTCGGCGACGGGCGTCGTGCGCGTGGCGAGAATGCGCATGGAGCAGTACAAGAAAGAGACGGCGCTGAAGAAGTTCGCCCCGCTGACGGCGAAGGATGTCTTTGACGAGGCGAAGAACGGCGACGCGCTGGCGGGGGATGTCGTGAAAGAAGTGTGTACGCTGTTGGGCGGTGCGATTGCGACCGTCTGCAACGTGGTCAACCCGGACGCCGTACTGCTCGGCGGCGGCGTCTCGAAGGCCGGACTGATTCTGCTGGGCGCGCTGGAGGAGGGCTTCCACCAAGGGGTTTTCCACGCCTGCCGGGATACCAAGATTCTGCTTGCCACGCTCGGCAACGACGCCGGAATCTACGGCGGCGTGCGGCTGGCGTTCGACGAATAACAGGGGGCGCTTATGGATGCTTCCATTACAGTTGACCTGCCGGACGAACTGCGCGACGCCTACGAAGCCGCGAACCGTGTGCCGCTCGGACTGGGCATTTTCGAGTTCCTGTTTCTCGTAGCCCTTGGCGCGTTCTGCGTGTTGAAACCGGAAACCGTATGGCAATTTCAACACCTCTGGACTGTCCGGGGCGGGGAACCCACGGACTATTCCATCATCAGCATAAGAATCGCGGGCGGTATCTGTATCGTTGCGGGCGTGTTCTGTCTGGCGGCGGCGTTTTGACCATGAAGTTGCGCCCTGACACGCTGTGGAATGGGTTTCTTGACCTGCTCTTTCCGCCGAAGTGCCCGTTCTGCGGGGCCGTGCTGACGCGCCCCGGAATCTGCGCCGCGTGTGCCGACGCCCTGCCGCGTACCTCCGACCGCGACGGCTTCCGTACTGTACGGGGTTTGACCTGTACGGCGCCGCTGTTCTACGAGGGCGCGGCGCGGGATACGCTGTTGGCGCTCAAATTTTCGGGGCGCGCGTCCGTGGCGGAACCGCTGGGCGCGTTACTGGCAACCTGCGCGGCGGAGCGCCTCCCGGGGATGTTCGATACCGTCGCCGCCGTGCCCATCAGCCGCGAACGGCGTCGGACACGCGGCTACAACCAGTCGGAACTACTGGCGGAGGCGGCCTGCCGCCACTGGGACACCCGCCCGGAACGCCTACTCCTCAAAATCGCCGACAACCCGGCGCAGTCCGGGCTCCCCGACGCGGCGGCGCGCTGGAAAAATGTGGCGGGCGTCTACCGTCTCGCGCCGGGGCGTGACGTGTCGGGGCGGCGCGTCCTGCTCGTCGACGACATCTGTACCACGGGCGCGACGCTCTGCGAGTGCGCGCGCGTACTCCGTGACGGCGGCGCGGCGGCAGTCTACGGCCTGACCGTCGCATTGACCCCGGCGGAAAGAAAGACAATTTGGAAAAAAAGAGAGACAATTCGGTAAAAACAGGAAAAAGGCACTTGCATTCCCGATTCCGTGCCGCTATAATAAAATACGCTGACTGTGAGGGAGAAGTTTTCTCCATTCTGAGCGCGTCCGCGGGGCGCGCCTTTTGAGACAGGCAAGAATGATTGGATGAGGTGGCTGTATGTCCAAAGATATTGGTATCGACCTTGGCACGGCGTCGGTTTTGGTCTACGTCAAGGGAAAGGGTATCGTGCTCAACGAACCCTCCGTCGTGGCCCTCGACAAGAATACCGGAAAACTCCTCCGCGTGGGCGCGGAGGCCCAGAATATGCTCGGACGCACCCCCGGCAATATCGTCGCAATCCGGCCCCTCCGCGACGGCGTCATCTCCGACTACGACATGACCGAGCGCATGTTACGCGAATTTATCCATAAAGTATCAGGCTTCTCGATTTTCAAGCCGCGCGTGATTATCTGCGTGCCGTCGGGGATTACGGAAGTAGAGGAGCGCGCGGTCGTAGACGCCGGGATTCAGGCCGGGGCGCGGAAGGTGTACCTGATTGAGGAACCGGTCGCGGCGGCTATCGGGGCGGGCGTCGACATCTCCCGCCCGGACGGTCACATGATGGTCGACATCGGCGGCGGCACGGCGGATATCGCGGTGATTTCGCTCTCGGGCGTGGTCGAGTCGGCGTCGATTAAGATTGCCGGGGACCAGTTCAACGAGGCGGTCGTCAAGTATATGCGCCGGAATCACAATCTGCTTGTCGGCGAGAGAACCGCCGAGGATATGAAAAAACGTATCGGCTGTGTATTCCCGAAGGAAGTCGAGGACAGCATGGAAGTCAAGGGGCGCTGTCTGCTGACGGGCCTGCCCCGCTCCGTGACGATTTCCTCTACGGAGATGATGGACGCGTTCGAGGAACCCGTAGAGAGGATTCTGGAGGCCGTACACGCCGTACTCGAACGCACGCCGCCCGAACTCGTGGCGGATATCTCCCTGAACGGTATCATTATGACGGGCGGGGGCAGTCTGGTCGACGGGTTCGACAAACTCCTCACGGCCCGCACGGGCATTCACACGGTCGTCGCCGACGACGCCATTTCCTGCGTCGCGCTCGGCACCGGAAAGAGCCTCGATTCCCTCAATACCATGATGGACGGCACCATGAACATTTCCCGCCGCCGTCAGATGAACTAAGCGAAAAACGCGACGCGGACGCCTTGCAAGGCGTCCGCTTTTGTCATGAAAAGCGATTGCAAAAAAAAGCGCAAGGCGGTATAATAACG
>CAMHDB010000169.1 GCA_946183715.1 uncultured Oscillibacter sp. | reverse complement strand
CCGACGACGCAATTGTGTTTGACGTTGCTCGAAAAGTGTCTGAAAGGCGGGGAACGCGTCCTCGACTTGGGCTGTGGGAGCGGGATTCTGTCGATAGCGGCGCTGAACCTCGGCGCGGCGTCGGCGACCGCCGTCGACATCGACGAACTGTGTCAGCGCGTCGCCGCCGAAAACGCCGCGCTGAACCAAATCGGCCCCGACCGTTTTTCCGTACTCTGCGGCGACGTGCTGTCCGACGCCGCGCTACTGGAAAGTCTGGGCGTCGGCTACGACATCGTACTCGCGAACATCGTCGCCGACGTGATAATCGCGCTGTCGCCGCTCGTGCGGAATCTGCTCTCCCCGACGGGGCATTTCCTCTGTTCGGGAATCATCTCCGGGCGCGAGGGGGAAGTCGCCGACGCGCTCCGCCGCGACGGCTTCGACATTCTCGACACGTACAGCAAGAATGACTGGTACGCGTATCACTGTGTGAAAGGGCGGGACGCTTGACGGCTATGCAAAATGTATCATGCGGCGGGGACTGCGCGAATTGCGGAGGGTGTCCGGGGCGCGCGGGCGTGCTGGAACTGACGGAGGGCGAAATCGTACTGCTGGGCAAATTCGCGCAAGTGCCATTCTGGCCCGTGGCGCGCCGCGCCGATACGGAAACCCCCGTCTGTCTGGAAGGCGACGACATGAGGCCGGAGTACGTGTCGGCGCTGGCCCTGAAGGGCCTGATTCGCCTCGACTTCGACCTGCCCCTGTCGGGCTTCGACTACGGCGCGTATGCCGAATATCCGCACAAGGGCAGTATGGCCCTGACCGCCGCCGGACAGACTGTCGTCGAACTCCTCGACGTACAGGGCGCGGAGGATATGTAACACAAGGCCGCCTCACGGATGGGGCGGCCTTCTCATGTAATGCCCTTCCTGAACCGCCGCGAAAGTCGCGACGGCGCAAACGACGATTGCGCTGTATTTCGAGTTGATAATCGAAAATGTAAGCGGGAGCGCGAACAAAAGCGCCCCCGTCGCTTTGTTCGTAATTGTATGAACCGCCGCGTAGCCCGAAACGACGTTTATCCCCTTTATCAGCGCTATGAGCGCAATCCATCCGTACAGCCAAGCGGGCGCTTCCATAACCGGCAGGAGCTTTATCAGGCAGATTGCGACAAATACAAAGTCCGCCGCCGTATCCAGTCCCGCGCCGAACGCGCTGACGGAGTTCGTTTTTCTGGCGACCGCCCCGTCAAGGATATCCGTCAGCCCCGCGCACAGATACAGCGCGTAAAAGGCCGGGGACAGCGCCGGGAAAAGCAGTAACGCCACGCTCAACACAATTCGACCGCAGGAAATCGCGTTCGCCATGAGATTCTCCTTAAAATGTCGCGTTGCGCTACCGCTTGCGATAAGCAATCAACTCCGGTTCCGAGCCGTTGACGCTGTAACTGCATATCAGGATAAACGTTGTGTCGGCGGCCACGCCGTAGCAGATTCCTACGTCGGCAAATTCAATCTGACAGCCGAGATACACCTTGCTGTCGTCCAGAAATTTGACCGCTTTCCCGCTGGGAATCGGATAGGCGATATTGATAGCCCGTCCCGGCAATTCGTAAAGCGCGTCCGCCTCCGGAATACCGTTCGCTTGCAACAGTGAATTGACTTCCGCAAGCAGTAATTTCTTGAAGTCCGCGTAGGCCTGTTTGCCTCCGGCCTTGATGTACTCCGCCGCGACACAGGCCCCGCCGAACGGCTTGCCGCCCGTCGCCTCACAGCCCCGGCAGGTATCTTTTGACGCGCAGTCGCCGCACTTCGCCCCGCAAATGCTCACAGTATCACCCTTTCTGACTGTCTCCGTCGAGCTCCAGCCGCATAAGTACGAGTTCCTGCCAGCCCGTCAGGCGGGAACGGAATCCACGCGGATTCCGCCCGTATTCGACAAAGCCCGCGCTCCGGTACAGCGCAAGCGCGCGCGCATTCTCCGACACCGCCGCGAGTTCCAGTTGCGCGTAGCCCGCCCGTTTCGCGCACTCGATACAGGCCTCCGTCAGCGCCCGCCCGATTCCAAGGCCCCAGCAGACTTTCAGCACGCTGATTCCGAAGTCCGCCCGGTGGCGGACTTTCCCCTTTTCGCCGACAGCCTCAATTCCGGCAGTCCCGACGATTTTCCCCCCGACTTCCGCGAGAATTTCGATGGCGTTGCCGCTCTCCGTCTTTCCTTTCAGATATTCGGCTTCCTTCTCCGCGGTCGTCTCGGTCTCCTCCGGATACGAAAGCAGATAGTCCGTCTCCGTATGCGTCCGGGTGAAGATTTCCAGCAAGGCCGCGCCGTCCCGCTCCGTGCCGTTCCGCAGACAGCACTCCCGCCCGTCTTTCAGGCGTATCGTCTTACGGTATTCCATGCGTCGACGCCCCTTTCGGCCAAACGTGGACGGCTCCGCATGCTCGAAACCGTCCACGTTATAATTTATTCGTCCGGCTTGCAGGCGAAAAGCAGTCCGAGGAGGCCGAACGACAGCCCCGCGACATTGCACGCCGGGAGGAATACGCCGTTCAGGGCGGGTACCGACGGGTTCCATACGTTCATCGTATAGACCAGCAGAAACCCGAACAGAATCAGGGCGATTCCCCGAAGTTTACTTCTCATGACGAGGGAGAATCAGCACTTCTCGTAAATCGTGGCGACGCCCTGTCCGCCGCCGATGCACAGCGTGGCGAGGCCCTTCTTGGCTTCGGGGCGCTTCTGCATTTCGTGCAGGAGGGTCACGATGATACGCGCGCCGGACGCACCGACCGGGTGGCCGAGGGAAATCGCGCCGCCGTTGACGTTGACCTTCGACATGTCAAAGCCCAGCTCGCGGGCCACGGCAATGGACTGCGCCGCAAACGCCTCGTTGGCCTCGATGAGGTCGATATCGTCGATGGTAACGTCGGCTTTCTTCATAGCCTGACGGGACGCCACGACCGGGCCGACGCCCATAATCTTGGGGTCGACGCCGCCCTGTCCCCAGCTGATGAGCTTGGCCATAGGCTTGAGGCCGTACTTCGCGACCGCTTCGCCGGAGGCGAGTACAATGGCCGCCGCGCCGTCGTTGATTCCGGACGCGCTGCCCGCCGTGACGCGCTGAGTACCCTTGTCGGGGGCTTCCTTGATTCCGGTGGGTTCAAACGTGTGGACGACTTGCGGATTGGGGGACTCCGGGCCGACCGGGAACGCGCCGCGCAGTTTGGCGAGTTTCTCGACGGGGGTCAGGCGCGGGAACTCGTCCTTCTTGAACTCTACGATTTCCTTCTTGACCTTCACGGGTACGGGGACGATTTCATCGTCAAAGCGTCCGGAATCCTGCGCGGCCTTGGTCTTGCTCTGGGAGTTGAAGGCGAACTCGTCTTGCTCCTGACGGGTGATTCCCCACACGTCGTTAATATTCTCGGCGGTGGTGCCCATGTGGTAGTTGTTGAAGGCGTCCCAGAGGCCGTCCTTAATCATGGTGTCGACGATTTTCTTGTCGCCCATGCGCGCGCCCCAGCGGGCCTCCATGGAGGCATACGGCGCGGCGCTCATATTCTCGGTGCCGCCGCACACGACGATATCGGAATCTCCGGCGACGATGGAGCGGGCCGCCTCGATGACCGACTTCATGCCGGAGCCGCACACCATGCCGACCGTGTAGGAGGGGACGGCGTAGGGAATCCCGGCCTTGATGGCGACCTGACGGGCGACGTTCTGTCCCTGCGCGGCGGTCAGAATGCAGCCGAACATGACTTCGTCGACGTTCTCCGGGGCGACGTTGGCACGCTTGAGGGCCTCTTTGACCACAATCGCGCCCAGTTCGGCGGCGGGGGTATCCTTCAGGGAGCCGCCAAAGGAGCCAATCGCCGTTCTGCAACAGTTGACAACATAGAGTTCTTTCATGATGTTCCTCCGTTTGTTGAATTTCCGGCGGCGTCCGCGTCAAGCGGAACGCCGTCACAGCGGGACATACGTCGGCTTTCCGGACTATTATAAAGCCTTTTCGGGCGTTCGTCAACGGAAACTTTCGATTCCAAAAATTTTTGTTAAATTTTTGACAAACAGGCCGTTGTTTTCGTCAACTTGACGAAAACGCCCCATCCTTTTCTGTCGGATATGCCATACGAACCCTAGAGCGCGAAATTTCCGACGGCAGTCTTGTTTTTTGAGACTTTGCGCGGTATGATAACAGAACTTCCCGCACTGAAAAGGAGGGTATCCGAAATGAAGAAGTTCCCGGCCATGCTTCTTGCGCTGGCACTGCTATTGAGCCTTTGCGCCTGCGGCGGTACGACCGACGGACAGGCCGCTGTCGGGACG
>CAMHDB010000168.1 GCA_946183715.1 uncultured Oscillibacter sp. | reverse complement strand
TATTTTACCATATTCCTCCCTGCTTTTCAACCTTTTTTTACGGCTGAACTGTAACTCTAATTTCCCTTCGACTGCGCGATTCCCTGCAAGCCCCAATTTCGCAAAAGTGATACCGACCGTCATTGTACGCACTCGAAGTCGGCATAACGTCTTATGGGGATTTTTACCATAATATGGAGATTCCGTGAAGAACAAAAAAATATGAGCTGTGCGGTTGAACCACGCTTGACCCCTCCTGCCCTTACGGGCCGCCTCCCCCGCAGAGCGGGGAGGCAGTTCCTCGAAAACTGACAGGTTTTTGTCTCCCGCATTGCAGGGGAGATGTCACGCAGTGACAGAGGGGACAAAAATCTCGTCAACCGCACAGGTCATCGTATTTTTTGAGTTTCCATTATATCCCGCTAGGGGCTGCCTCGCGTTTCGAGACAGCCCCTACTGTCGGCGTCAGTCGTTTTTGAGCATAACGTAGAGCAGTTTATAGAGCGTTTCGGTCTCCTCTTTCGTCAGCTTGACGTGTTTGGCCATCTGGTAGGGGATATCGAGGGCGCGTTCTTTCATGGCCTCCCCGGCGTCCGTAATCGTCACGCGGAGACTGCGTTCGTCCACGGGGTCGCGCTGGCGCGTCAGGAGCCCTTTGGCCTCCATGCGTTTGAGCAACGGCGTGAGCGTGCCGGAATCGAGGTAAAGCCGCTGGCCGAGTTCCTTGGCGGTGACGCTGTGCTGTTCCCAGAGTACCATCATGGTGATGTACTGCGTGTAGGTCAGCCCGATTTCGTCGAGGTAGGGCTTGTATTTCTTGACCATGTCCCGCGCGCAGGCGTAGAGCGGGAAGCAGAGCTGATTTTTCAGGAGGAGCGCTTCCGGCTGGACATTCTGTCGGAAAAGTGCCTTCGTCATGTTATGAGTCATAGTTGGTTCTCTCTTTTCATCGGATTATTATTCCGCGTCCTGAAGCGCGAGTTTGGCGAAAGCCACGGCCCGGGTGATATCGCCCTGATTGGGGCGGCCCTTGTTGAGGAGGAGGAAGGAGCCCTTGCAGTGGTACTCCCGTGCGGAGAGGGGGATAGCGTTCTCGTCGGCGATTTTCTTGACCTGCTTGTAAGTCGACGGGGCAATGGCGGCGGTGCTGAAGTTGTAGAGGGTGCCGATGTAGCCGGCGTTCTTGCGGAGGAAGCGCTTGACCGACTCGTCGACGCCGTTGGCGTAGACGGCGGAGCCGAGGAATACCATATCAGTCTTCTCCTCGAGAGGACGGTCTACGGTTTCTGCCTCCACGCCGAGGGCCGCCGCGATAGCGTCGGCGAGTTTTTTCGTGTTGCCGCCTTTGGAATAGTACCTGACCGCGATTTTCATAGTTAGTTCCCCTTCCTTTATGTTCACGGCGCGGGGCCGTGCTTACAAGCTCGCGCGGCTGGCGGCCTGTACGGCTTGGGCGAGCTGGTCGCCGCAGGAGGTGTTCTTGGCCCCGCAACGGATGCCCGACACCTTGTCGGTGATTTCCTGCACCGTCAGCCCCTCCACAAGGGAGGAAATCGCCTTGAGATTCCCGTCACAGCCGCCGACGAAGCGCACGTTGTGGACGCGCTCCCCGTCGAGGTCGAGACTGATAAGCCGCGAACAGGTTCCGCGGGTCTGGTATTCAAAATGCGTCATAAAACCGCCTCTGTCTTTTCCCGGACGGTCTCCATAGAAGTCGTCGGCTCGAAGCGCGCGACAATCTCTCCGTTCCGGTCAATCAGGAACTTGGTGAAGTTCCACTTAATGGAACTGGTCTTCTTGTAATCGGGGTCGGCCTTGGAGAACATATCGTCGAGGAGGTGTCCCATTTCGTTGTCGTCGAACCCGGCGAAGGTGGAATTGCCCGTCAGGTAGGCGTAGAGTGGGTGGGCGTCGGGGCCGTTGACCTCAATCTTGCCGAACTGCGGGAAGGTGATACCGAAACGCCCCGTGCAGAAAGTATGAATTTCGTCGTTGGAGCCGGGCGCTTGATTGCCAAACTGGTTGCAGGGGAAGTCGAGGATTTCGAGGCCGTCCTTCTGGTGGTCGGCGTAGATTTCCTGTAATTCCTTGTACTGGGGCGTAAAGCCGCACCCGGTGGCGGTGTTGACAATCAGCAGAACCTTCCCCTTGTAATTCGACAGGGGAATCTCGTTGCCCTTGCGGTCGTTGACGGTGAAATCGTAGACGGACATAAAAGCCTCCCAATTCTTTCAGTAACAGTCTCTGTCACTGTCCGTTGCAGTCCCGCGCGGATATGATAGCACATTCCGAGGAAAACTACAAGGTTTTGTCGTTCGCAATTCAATTGCAAGCGCATTCTATACGAACAGCGCGGATTTGTCAAGCGCTTTTTGTAAAATAGTTGACAATTCACGATTCCCGCACGACATCGGCGCTACGGATTCCGTAGTAGCGGAACAGTGGGAGGGCGTCGGGGGGGATACGCTCCCCGGAGACCGCGACGGGAATCGCCGGGGGACAGCCCACCAGCGGCGCGGCGCAGATTCGCCCCACGGCGTCCTCTACGGACACGCGCTCGTGCGGCGCGAACAGGGCCGCGCGCGGAGACAGTACGGTTTCGGCGCGGGCTAACGGCAGGACGGGCGGCGGGATATCCGGCGCGTCGTTGCCGCCGAGGGCGTCGGCGATACGCGCAAAGTCGGCGGGCGGGTTTTCGGGCGTGGTCATGAGTACGAGAAAATCGCGGTCGGCGTACTCCCACTCGATTCCGCCCCGGCGCAGGCGTTCGCACATACGCGCGGCGTCGCCGCGGAGCGTCAGCCGGAGCGGGTCGGACGCCTCCGCCGTCCAGCCGCGACGGCGGAGGGTGTCGCGCAGGGCGTCGAGGCGCGAAACCGTCTCCGACAGCCGCTCCGGGTAGCCGTCCGACAAATAACGGTTGCACAAGTCCAGCGAGGCGAGCGTCAGCCACGAGGGGCTTGTCGAGCCGAACAGCGCAAGCGCGGTTTTGACGCTCTCCGCGAAGTACGCCGCACGGGGGGAAACGTGCAAGTACGCGCCGCCGGTCAGTACGGGGAACGTCTTGTGGGCAGAATCACAGCACATATCGGCCCCGAGGTCGAGCGGGTGCCGCGACGGGCGCAGGAAGCGTAAATACGCGCCATGGGCGTTGTCGACGAGCAAGGGCGCGCCGAAGCCGTGGCAGACTTCCGCGAGGGCCGCGACATCGGCGACGCCGCCGAGGTAGTCCGGACTGGTCAGCCACACCGCCGCCGGGGGCGCGGGGAGTTGTTCCAGAGTACGCCGCAGGGCCTCCGGCGAGACCTCACAGCGGCACAGGCTGTCCCGGGCGTCGGGCCACAGCCACGCGAGTTCGGCCCCCGACAGCGCGGCGGCGTACAACAGCGCCTTGTGCGCGTTGCGCGGCGCGACGATGACGGGCGGCGTACCCGCCGGACGCGCCGCCAAGGCTAGATATACCATAGCGCGTATGCACTGGCTTGACCCCTCCGTGACGCAGGCCGTGCGGCACGCGCCGAATAATACGGCGGCATTGCGTTCGCTGCGCGCGAGGATACCGCCGGGGTCGTCGTCGTAGAGTTCCCCCGCGCCGGAGATTTCCGTAATGTCGAGCGGCTCACAGCCGAGTACGGGGACGCCCTTGTGTCCGGGCATGTGGAAACGGGCCGTCCCGGAACGCGCGTAGGCCCGCACGAAGTCGGCGACGGGCGTCTCCATCAGTAGACAGTCTCCACGTCGTCCGGCGACACCCGCAGGGACTTGCAGAAGTTCGCGAAGCCGTCCGGGCCGTCGATGAGTTCCAGTTCGTGGAATTTTCCGGTTTCGGCGTCGATGTAGCCGCCCGTCATTTCGCCCGTACAGATACTTTTCCGCACGGCGGGCCGCTTCCCCGACAGGTCTACCACGACTTCCGGGCGCTTCTTCCCAAACAGCATTGCGATTCCCCTTTCAATAGGCACCCTTCCGGGCGCTTTTCCCCTTTCTCTAGATTGCCTCGCGACGTTTACTTTGCCGTGGCGCGGGCGGCCTGTAGCATGATGGCGCACTCGATACGCTTCCGGAACAGTTCGCACCCCGCGCCGTAGACGCCCAACACCGAACCCGTCGCGTGGTAGGCGTTGGCGGCACAGCCGCCCGAACAGTACAGCCGCGCCCAGCAGTCGGCGCACTCCGGGCGGGCGTAGGCGTTGCAGGCCCGGAATTGCTCCCGGATACCCGGTTCCGTCACGCCGCGCCACACGTCGCCGAGTTTGAACGCCCCCTCACCTACGAACTGGTGGCAGGGGTACAAATCGCCCGACGGCGTGACCGCCATGTATTCCGTGCCCGA
>CAMHDB010000167.1 GCA_946183715.1 uncultured Oscillibacter sp. | reverse complement strand
GGGTGTACGTTCACGTCGACCATGTGCGCGGGCATCGTCACCGACAGCACACAGCCCGGGAATTTGCCCTTCAACATCTGATTCCGGTAGGCCTCCTCCAGCGCGGCGGTCAGGATTTGCGACTTGATATAGCGCCCGTTCAGGAAGAACATCTGCATAGAGCGGGAGCCGCGCCCGTAGGCCGGGAGCGTAACGAAGCCCGATACCGCGATATCGCCGCCGCGCCCCTCCACGGGCAGCAGCGAGCGCGCGAACTCCCGCCCGTAGGCCGCGTAGACCGCCGACAGCAGATTCCCGTCGCCGGGTGTCTGGAACGCGCTGACGCCGTCTTTCTCGAAGCGGAAAGAAATGTCGGGGTGAGACAGCGCGAGATGTTGCACAAGTCCGGCGATTGCGGCGGTTTCGGCGCTGTCCTTGCGCATGAATTTCAGGCGCGCGGGGGTGTTGTAGAACAGGTCGCGCACGGTGATGACCGTCCCGTCGGGCGTCCCGGCCTCCTCGACGCTCCCGAAGTCGCCGCCCTCTATGCACAGCCGCGAACCCGTCGCCGCGCCGCGCTGACGGGTCTGTACCTCCACCCGGCTGACGGCGCAAATCGCCGCGAGCGCCTCCCCGCGAAAGCCGAGCGTCTTAATATTCCCGAGGTCGTCGGCGGAGCGTACTTTGCTCGTCGCGTGGCGCAGGAAGGCCGTCGGGAGTTCGTCGGGGGCTATGCCGATTCCGTTGTCGCGCACGGTGATGGACGCCATGCCGCCGCGCCGAATCGAAACGCCAATCGCTTTACTTTGCGCGTCGATGGCGTTTTCAACTAATTCCTTGACCACGCTCGCGGGGCGTTCAACGACCTCCCCCGCCGCGATTAACTCCGATACGCGGTGTTCCAATACCTGAATCTTTGCCATAGATTGTGTCCTTTCGTCAGGATAGGGGAATCTGTCCGCCCAGCGCGCGGACGAGACTTTCCAAGGCTTGCGCGTCCGACGAGCGCAGGAGCGTATTCCGGCGGCCCGTCTCAATATTGACCACCCGTCCGGGGCGCGTATGCCCGAGGGCGTCGCGGTTGGGCCAGCAGTACACGCCGCGAATCGACGCGCGCGGAATTGCGTTGCCGTCTAATAGCAGTTCGGTATCGGTCAGCGCCCACGCAATCCGGCGGGATGTCGACGGGTTCAGCGCCCCGTAGAGAATCCGGTACGCGACGTAGGCCGACAGCGCGCCCGCAATCCCGGCTACCGGGCCGCCGACGCGCGCCACGCGGAACAGTACCAGCGTCAGCGCGGACGCCGCCACACCCGCAAGTATCAACGTGACAAGTTCCGCTTTCAAGTTCCGTTCCTGTACAGTGATTTCGCCTGACAAGCTCCCACTCCTTTCGGTGATTTCGCGCGAGAAATCCCCGCTTCTTTCGGCAACCGCACCTGAGAAATTCCCGTTTTTTCCGGCGATGTTGCCTGAGAAATTCCCGCTTTTTTGTCACGGCGCGCCAAGACAGACGATATGAAACGCGCCCAGCGCGCCGAGTTCCACCAGAAAGCCCGAGACGCAGTAGGGGCCGATTTCCCCGGCGTCGAGGCGCTCCCGCGTGTACAGAGACCACGCCCGCAGGAAGATTCCCACGCCGCAAGACAGCGTAACCAACACGGACGCAAGCGCGACATTTCCGGACGCGCGGAAGCCGAAGTAGCGCACGGACAGCCGGAAGAGCAACAGCGCAATCATGAGCAGTACGGTCAGGAACAACGACACCGCCGACAGCCAGTTTTTACGGGTTCTGTCCATGCGGCGTGTGACGAGAAGTCCGAGAAGCCAACCGGACAGCGGAAGCAACAGCGGCGGGAACACAGTCTGTAAAAAAACGGGAAGCCTCATGCGCACAAATCCCCCTTGATGGTCGGATATTATGTCAGTGACTTTTTCCATTCGTACAGCAGTGACATAGCCTCCATAGGCGTCAGGGAATCGGGCTGACAGCGCCGCAACGCGTTGATGACGCTCTGCTCCGCAATGGACGCCATAGAAACCTGTATGTTCTCTTGCGCGGGAGTTTCGGACGCCGGGCGCGGCGTTCCGGCCTCCTCTTCCAGTTCTTTCAGAATCACGCGCGCGCGGTTCAGGACTTGCGGCGGCAGTCCGGCCAGTTTCGCGACTTCAATGCCGTAACTCCTGTCCGCGCCGCCCGGGATGATTTTCCGCAGGAATACGATGTCCTCGCCCTTGGCCTTGACCGCTATCGTGTAATTCGCCGTGCCGGGCAACGTGCGTTCCAGTTCGGTCAACTCGTGATAGTGCGTCGCGAACAGCGTCTTTGCCCTGATTTTGCGGGCGCAGTGTTCGAGTACGGCCCGCGCGATACTCATGCCGTCGTAGGTCGACGTGCCGCGCCCGATTTCGTCGAGTATCAGCAACGAACGCGACGTGGCACAGCGCAGAATTTCCGCGACTTCCGTCATTTCCACCATGAACGTAGACTGCCCCGCCGACAGGTCGTCGCTCGCCCCGACGCGCGTAAAGATACGGTCGACGATTCCGATTCGCGCCGACGACGCCGGGATGAAGCTCCCGATTTGCGCCATGAGTACAATTAACGCGACTTGGCGCATATACGTGGACTTGCCCGCCATATTCGGCCCCGTGATGATGTCCACACGCTGTTCGGTCTCGCCCATGAAGGTGTCGTTCGGGACAAAGAGCGAATCTTTCAGCATTTGCTCTACGACGGGGTGCCGCCCGTCGTGGATTTCAATGACGCTGGATTCGTCGACTTCCGGGCAGCAGTAGCGGTTCGCGACGGCCACCGCCGCCAGTGAGGCCAACGCGTCGGCCCCGGCTATCGCCTGCGCCGTCCGCGTGATTCGCGCCACGGAGGAAGTCAATTCTTTGCGGAGTTCTTCGAAAAGCTCGTATTCCAGCGACGCCACCCGCTCCGACGCCGTCAGAATGGATTCCTCCAAGTCTTTGAGCTCCTGCGTGATGAAGCGCTCCGCGTTGACAAGCGTCTGCTTGCGGATATAGCTTTCCGGGACTTGCTCCTTGAACGAGTTGGAGACCTCGATATAGTAGCCGAATACCTTATTATATCGTATTTTCAGTGTACGGATTCCGGTTTTCTCGCGTTCTTTGGCCTCCATTTCGGCAATAATGCCCTTGCCGCCCGTCAGAATGTGCCGGAGGCGGTCGACTTCCGCGTTGTAGCCGTCGCGGATGAAACCGCCCTCGCGGACGGACATCGGCGGTTCGTCGCCCAACGTCGCGGCAATCCGCGCCGACAAATCCTCCAGCGGGTCCATGGCCTCCATGACTTCCTTTAACAGGCGGTTCGGGAACTGGGACAGACAGCGCCGGATTTCCGGCACTTTCTCCATGGCCGCCCGGAGTTGCACGATTTCCCGCGCGCCCGCCGTGCCGTACACGATTCGCCCCGTTAAACGCTCCATGTCGCCCAGCCCGGACAGCGCCGCTATGAGGTCTTCGCGGCCTATCGTATTCGACACCAGCGCCGACACCGCCTCGTTGCGGCGGCGGATGTCCGTCACGCGCAGGAGCGGGCGTTCCAGCCAGCCGCGCAACAGCCGCGCGCCCATCGGGGTACGCGTCCGGTCGAGAACCCACAGCAGACTGCCGCGCCGCTCCCGGTCGCGGTACGTGCGGGTCAGTTCGAGATGTCGCCGCGCGTTGAGGTCGAGTTCCATAAAGCGGCTCTGCTCGTCGTAGTCGATACGGTTGATGTGCGACAGGTCGGTTTTCTGCGTCTCGTACAGGTAGCTCAACAGCGCGCCGAGGGCCAACGCGGCGGCGTCCCTGCCCTTCAGCACCGCCGCGCCGTTTTCGCCGAACTGCCGCTTTATCATTTTGTCGGCGGCGGCGGGGTCGAACCGCTGGAAGCCGTTCTCCATATGGCAGGCGTAGCGGTCGCGGAGCGTCACGACCAGCGGCAGGCACGAGTACGCGCCCGCGCTCAGAATCGCCTCCACGGGGGAATAGCGGCCCAGTTCGTTTGTCAGGTGTTGTACGCGCTCGGGGCCCTGAAACGAGGCTACGTGTACTTCTCCGGTGGACAAATCGCAGAACGCGGCCCCGGCTGACGCCGGAATCGGCGCGGGGGCGTCCTTGGACACGAAATCGGTTTCGCGCTCGGTCTCGGGGGCCTTCGCGCCCGGGAAGAACTCCGGGTAAAGTCCGGCGTCCTCCATGCCCATGACCGGAGTTTCGGCCAGTTTCCGCCCCGCCTTGACGTGCCGGGACAGCTTTTCGTCGGAAATCGGGTTGTCCAGATACAGCGCGCACAGATAATTACTGTGGTTGTCTTCAAGCGACGCCGCGTCCATGACCGTCCCCGGCGTCACGACGCGCAGGATGTCGCGCTTGACCAGTCCTTTTGCGGTGGCGGGG
>CAMHDB010000166.1 GCA_946183715.1 uncultured Oscillibacter sp. | reverse complement strand
CGCGCTTGGTTCGGGACCAAGAGGCCGTGGGTTCAAATCCCGCCACTCGGACCACTTTTCCGCTTCCCGACAGGTTTTTTAGCCTGTCGGGAATGATTTTTCCGGCGGGGAGGGCAAATCATGTCAAACGGCGTCTACTCAAAGGAAGAAATACGCTCCCGTGTGCGTCCCCTGCTGAGGAAGTACCACGCAGAAGGCGCGATTCTGTTCGGCTCCTACGCCAGAGGCGACGCGGAGCGTCAGTCAGATATTGACCTGATGGTGATAGGCGGGGAACGCTTTCAGCCCACGGACATTTTCTGTATTGCGGAAGACCTTTACCGCACGCTCGGAAAAGATGTGGACGTTTACGAACAGCGGGAAATCAACGCCGATACGGAGTTTTACCGAACCATTTTTCGGGAAGGGGTCAAAATCGAATGAAATACAGCGACGGTCAGCGGCTGGAAAAAATCCGCTCCATGACGGCAAAACTTCTCTCGTATCTCCGGGAAGAACAGATTACCGCGGAGATTGTACAGCAAAAGGAACCTGTCCGCTGGGCGGTCACGACGCCGCTTTACAATATCGGGGAGCACGTCTATTATCTTTCGGACGCTTTCAAGGAAAAGTATCCCGACATTCCGTGGAAAAAGATATCCGGCCTCCGCCATCGTCTGGT
This sequence comes from uncultured Oscillibacter sp., assembly GCA_946183715.1. Lineage (GTDB taxonomy): Bacteria > Bacillota > Clostridia > Oscillospirales > Oscillospiraceae > Oscillibacter. The sequence goes on along the minus strand of CAMHDB010000166.1, from coordinate 3,743 downwards.
GCATGATTACGAGAATACGAACTGGAGCATTATTTGCGCCATTCTCTTTGAAGTCCTGCCGGATTTCTACGCGAAATTAGAAACTGTCCACGCACAGGAAACCGACAAATCCTGAATATTGCAAACAATCTTGACACGGGGCTGTCGCCGAAACGGGATGACAGCCCCGCGTTTCTGTCCGGTTACTCGATGGAAATGATATAGTAGTAGACGGGTTGTCCGCCGGAGAGTACCGCAATCTCCGCGTCGGGACAGGCCGCCTCGAAGACTTTCGCGGCCTTCTGCGCGTCCTCCTCTTTTACGTCCTCGCCGTAGTAAAGCGAAATAAAGGAGGCGTTCAATTTCGCGCCCGCGTCGGCGATACGCTCCATGAGAGAGTCTATGGAGTGGTCGGTGCCGAACAGCTTGCCCTCGTCCAAGGCTAAATAGTCCCCGGCGCGGATGTCGAAGCCGTCGTACTCCGAATCCCTCGCGGCGTAGGTGATTTGCGCCGTCCGCACGCTCCCCAGACACCCGCTCATGGCCTCCGTGATTTCCTCGACGGTCTCGGCCTCGAAGTTGACGTTCATCAGGGCCGTAATTCCCTGCGGAATCGTTTTCGTGGGAATCACCACGATATGCTTTTCGGTCAGCCCCGCACACTGCTGGGCCGCCAGAATGATGTTGCCGTTGTTGGGGAGTATGAACACCGTCCCGGCGTTGATACGCTCCACCGCCGCCGATATGCTCTCCGTGGACGGGTTCATGGTCTGTCCGCCGGAGACAATCGCGTCCGCGCCCAAATCGCGGAAGATGTCCGCCAGCCCCTCCCCGGCGCACACCGCCAGAAAGCCGTACTTTTTCGGCGGCGCGTCGTCCTTTTTCGGCGCGCCGTACTCCATCGCCTCCAATTCCGCCTCCACGGCGTCCAAATCGTCGGTGGAGCGCGGCTTGCGCCCCTCGGACATGTCCTCGTATTGCAGGCGCATGTTCTCTATTTTCGCCAGTTCGAGCGTGCCGTACTTCCGGGCCTCGTGTAACGCAAGGCCGGGGGTGTCCGTGTGGACGTGTACTTTGAAAGCCTCGTCGTCTTCTCCAATCACCAGACTATCGCCAATAGAACTTAAATAGGCGCGGAAAGGCTCAATCGGCGTGCCGGGCTTTTTGCGCACGATGAAAACCGTGTCAAAGGTAAACGTGATGTCCTCGTCGGTCAGGGCGGCGAAGTCGGCGCTCTTCTGTGTCGACTGCGCCCCGGTTTCCGGGAGAGGCTCCCCGCGCAGGGCCGCCAGCATGCCTTCCAGAATCAGCAGATAGCCCTTGCCGCCGGCGTCCACGACGCCCGCTTTTTTGAGTACGGGGTTCATGTCGGTGGTCTGGGCGAGGGCCTCGTATCCGGTTTTCAGGGCGGCGGACAGCATCGCCTCCGGGGAAATCTCCGCGTCCTCCGCCGCCAAATCGACCGCCGTCTTGGCCGTCAGGCGCGAGACGGTCAGAATCGTGCCCTCGGCGGGCTTCATGACGGCCTTGTAGGCCGCCGACACGCCCTCCTGCATAGCCGCCGCGAACACGGCGCTGTCGGCGCTCTCCTGCCCTTTAAGCCCCCGCGACATCCCCCGGAACAACAGCGAGAGAATCACGCCGGAGTTGCCGCGCGCGCCGCGCAATAAGGCCGACGCCGTAAGCGAAGCGGCCTCGTCGAGGCGCGAGACGGTTTTCGCGTTGAGTTCCCCGACGGCGGCGGCGATGGTCATGCTCATATTGGTACCGGTGTCGCCGTCGGGCACCGGGAAAACGTTTAGGTCGTTGATTTCCTGTGTCCGGGCGCTGATAGCGGCGGCGGCGTGGAGAATCATTTCCTTGAAAAGCGCGCCTGTAATGAGTTCCTTCATCTGCCAGTAATCCCCCTTAGAGCGTCATGGAGTCGACGCACACGTCGACCGCCCTGACTTCCACGCCGGTGTTTTTCGTCACCACGTACTGCACCTCGTTCATGATGGAGCGGCACACCGCCGGAATGTTGACGCCGTTCTCGACCACGATGTGCAGTTCGATGGAGACCGCGTTGCCCTCCAGCCACGTAATATGCACGCCCTTCCCCATAGCCTCGCGCCGGAGGAGGTGTACAAGCCCGTCCGTCATGGAGCGGACGGCCATACCCTTGACGCCGAAACAGTTCGTGGCGGCGTAGCCCGTGATATTCGTGAACACCGCCCCGCTGATGAATACATTGCCGCGTTCGGTCTGAAATTGTATCATAAAGTTCCCTCACTTCCGCCGTGGTTCGTACTTGCGCCATTATATACGATTCCGCCGCAAAGCGCAAGGCAAACCGTCACACTTTCCGCCGCAGGGCCTCCGCCCAGTTCCTTACGGACATATCCGCAAGGGACTGTAACTCGTCCCAGTGTCCGGCGGACGGCTCGTCGTAGACGCCGACGCCGTAGAATCCGGCGCCCTTCGCGGTACGCATGGCTACGGCGGAATCCTCGTAGACGGCGATTTCCCCCGGCGACGCCACGAACCGCCGCGCCGCTTCCAGATAGATGTCGGGGTGGTCCTTGCCCGCGCCCACGTCCAGACACGACAGCACAAACTCGAAATTCTCCCGCATGCCGAGGCGTCGCAGGCACGCTTCCATCAGTTCGACGCTCGTCCCGGACGCCACCGCCATACGCACGCCGTCGCGGCGGAGCGCCTCGACGTACTCCCGCGCGCCGTCCTTGGCGGGAATGCTCTCGCGGTAGCGTACTCCCATACGCGCCGCGAACCCTTTGCCGACTTCCGCCGGGTCGTCCGGGAAGTCGAACCAGTCCACCATGATTTGCGACGCCTCCATGATGTTCAGGGGCTTGATACGCTCCATCACCTTATCTACGGTGTCGGGGTCGGTCACGCCGTGCCGGGCGAGGTAGTCGCGCTCCTCCCTCTGCCAGTAGGGCATGGAATCGACGAGCGTGCCGTCAAAGTCGAAAATCGCGAACCGTCTCATAGTAACCTCTTTCCCGGCGCGCGCGCCGTTGTACTTCGGAGAGTATACCATACGCGCCGCGCCTTTTCCACTATTTTTCGCGGCGTAACCCGTGCTTTTCGGTGATTGCGTCCCCGGGCGCGTTGTGGTATAATGCCCCTACGGTTCCACACTGTGGAATGGAAGGTGACAGGAGGGTTGTTATGTTGCTTGAAAAGTCGAAAAAAGTCATGTTATGGCTTCTATTCTGCCTCGCGGGGGTGGCGCTGAACGTACTCGGGGCGCGAATCGTCGCCGCGCTGGGCCTGCCGCTGTACATGGACTGCCCGGGCACGGTTTTCGTCGCGGCGGTCGGGGGCTACCTGCCCGGAATCGTGGTCGGCTACCTCTCGAACCTCACCAACAGTGTTTACGACCCGGTGTCCGTCTTCTACTGCCTCGCCAGCGTCCTGATTGCCCTGTCCGCGACGGTGCTGTACAGAAGGGGCTCTTTCCGGAAAGTCCCGGGCCTCCTCCTGTCCGTACTCGTCTTCGCGGTACTCGGCGGGGGCCTCGGCTCCCTGATAAGTTGGGCCGTCTACGGTACCGACATCAGCGACGGAATCTCCGGCCCGTTCGCCGTGTGGATTTACGACAGCGGGCTGTTCCCGCTGTTCACCGCGAAACTGTCGGCGGACTTCCTGCTTGACGTTGCCGACAAGGCCCTGACCGTCCTGCTCGTGTTACTGCTCCTGCGCGTTGTGCCGTACCGGCTGGAAAGCGTCCTGCAAGTCCCGCTCCGGCGCGGCCCGAA
>CAMHDB010000165.1 GCA_946183715.1 uncultured Oscillibacter sp. | reverse complement strand
GCCCCGGTAATGGCGAGGGCTTGCAGGATACCGACCGCCGCCGACGCGCTTTGCAGAACCGCCGTAAAGAGTACGCCCGCAAGGAAGCCCAGCAGCGGATTGGAAAACGAAGTCAGCAGGGCGACGAAGGCGGGGATTTCCTTCAATGGCGCGACGGCCCCGCTCATGGTACTCATGCCGAACATGAGGACGGCGAAACCCATCATGATGTCGCCGACGTGCCGATGTGTGGCGCGTTTGGCGGCAGTGCGGACGATAATCCCGGCGATAGCAATCAGGCCCGTGAGGGTGGACGTGGACAGGAGCGAGACCCAGCCGCTTCCGCCGCTGATGTCCGACAGGCAGATGACCCAGCCCGTGACGCTCGTGCCGAGAATCGCGCCCAGAATGATGCTGATTGCCTGTTCAAAGCGCATCATGCCGGAGTTGACGAAGCCCACGACCATGACGGAAGTCGCCGACGAGGACTGAATCACGGCGGTGACGCCCGTGCCCAGAAGGATACCTTTCAATTTGGTATTGGTGAGCTTGTAGAGCAGGCTTTCGAGGCGGTTTCCGGCGACGCGCTTGAGGCCGTCCCCCATGAGGGACATGCCGAACAGGAACAGCGCCACGCCGCTTAACAGTGAAATTACATTGGAAATGTCCATAGAATCTCCCCTTCTTTGAAAACACAGGGTGTGGAGGTTATGTAATCAGCTTGCGGAGAGCTGTTATTGTGTGCAAAAAACGGGCAAGACCTGTCAGGCCCTGTCCGTTTCTCGTCTTACTGGAGCTAGTGGGGTGACTCGAACACCTGACCTGCTGATTACGAATCAGCTGCTCTACCGACTGAGCTACACTAGCGTGTCTTTCGACTGACAAGCCGAATTATAGCACACTTTTTCCGGCGCGTCAACACCTTTTTTTCGTTTTTCGCGAAAAAGGTATTTTGGCAAAGGCGCGTTTGTCCCTCTCTGTCGCGGAGCGGCAAAGATGGCTTACACATACACGGAAAAGCCTCCCCCGCGTGACGGGGGAGGGAAAACCGCGGAATCAGGTCAAATCGTCGCCGTTGGTGGCGATGACCTTCTTGTACCAGTCAAAGGACTTCTTGCGCTTGCGGGACAGGTCTCCGGTGCCGTCGTCGTACTTCTCGACGTAGATGAAGCCGTAGCGCTTGGCCATCTCGCCCGTCGACGCCGACACGAGGTCAATACAGCCCCACGGCGTGTAGCCCATCAGGTCTACGCCGTCCTCGACCGCGCCAATCATTTGCTCGATGTGCTGGCGCAGGTAGTCGATACGGTAATCGTCGTTGATAGAGCCGTCGTCTTCCTTCTTGTCGTAGGCCCCGAGGCCGTTTTCGACGACCATCAGCGGAATACGGTAGCGGTCGTAAATCTCGTTGAGGGCGTAGCGGAGGCCCTTCGGGTCAATCTGCCAGCCCCAGTCGGAGGCGGGCAGATACGGATTCTTCAGCCCCGCGACGACATTGCCACCAGTCACCTGCCCGGTCTCTTTCGCGCTGACGCAGTTGGACATATAGTAACTGAACGTGTAGAAATCGACGGTGCCCTCTTTGAGAATCTCCGCGTCCCCGGCTTCCATTTTGACGGTCACGCCGAGTTTGTCCCAGATACTTTGCGCGTAGGCGGGGTATTCGCCCCGGACCTGTACGTCGGAGCAGTACCAGTTCATTTTGCGCATTTTCTCCTGATTCATCAGGATGTCCGCCGGGTCGCAGGTGAGCGGATAGGACAGGATGAAACAAATCATGTTGCCCATCTTGAACTGCGGGTAGTGCTCGTGGGCGTACTTGACGACCAGTGCGCTGGCGACAAACTGGTGGTGCAAAGCCTGATAGCGTTCCTGCGGCTTGTCGGGGACTTCCGTGAGGTAGCCGGAGTAGCCCTTAATCGTTCCGGTGGAGAGAACCGCGCCGAAGGTCTCGGTTCCGGCGTTGATTTCGTTGAACGTCAGCCAGTATTTGACTTTGTCCTTGTAGCGCTCGAAGATGACCTTGCAGTATTTCACGAACAGGTCAATCAACTCGCGGCTTTCCCAGCCATTATACTTCTCCACGAGGGCGTAGGGCAACTCATAGTGGGAAATCGTGACCAGCGGCTCGATATTGTGCTTTGCACAGCAGTCGAAAACACGGTCATAAAATTCCAGTCCCTTTTCGTTGGGGGCCTCCTCCATGCCGGTGGGGAAAATGCGCGTCCAGTTGATGGAGGTACGGAAGACCTTGAAGCCCATTTCGGCGAAAAGGGCGATGTCCTCCTCGTAGTGGTGGTAGAAGTCGATGGCCTCATGGGACGGGTACAGCGTGCCGGGCTCGATGTCGACGGTCACGCGCTTGGGGGTTTTGGCGCTCCCGGTGGTGCAGTGGTCGGAGACGGAATCGCCCTTGCCGTCGGCGTTCCATCCGCCCTCGAACTGGTTCGCGGCCACCGCGCCGCCCCATAAAAAGTCTTTACGCAATACGGACATAGTATTTCTCCCTTCCTATTGTATCCCCCGCCGCGCGGACAGCGGGGGACAGTTTGCGGATATTACTTCACGGTCATGAGCTTGTCGCCGGCCTTGATTTCCGCGCCGTCGACGGGCGTAATCTCCGTGTAGTCGTCGGAGTTCGTGACGATGACGGGCGTATAGAGCTTTTTCCCGGCTTTCGTCACGGCGTCGAGGTCGGCGGTCAGGAGCAAGTCGCCCTTCTTCACTTCCTGGTCGGGCTTGACGTGGTACGTGAACGGCGCGCCGTGAAGTTCCACGGTGTCGAGGCCGACGTGAATCAGGATTTCGACGCCGTTGTCGGCGACGAGACCGATTGCGTGGCGGGTGTCCATCGTCTGCGCGACGACGCCGTCGCACGGCGCGACGACTTTGCCGTCCGTGGGCAGGATTGCGATACCCTCGCCGAGCGCCCCGGAGGCGAATACCTCGTCGGGCACGTCCTTCATGGGGACGAGCGTCCCGGTCATGGGGGAGTCGATTTCCAGCGGGGCCGCGACGACTTTCTTGGCGTGTTCCTGTCCGGCCATAGCGGCGTGTGCGGCGTCGATACCGTCGGTATTCACTTCGGCGGCGGGGGCCTCGTCCTTGAACAGAATCAGCGTCACGCCGAACGAAACCGCGAGGCCCACAACGGCGCACACCGCGCCCCAAATCACGCTATGGAAGGGGCCGAGGGCGTCGTTGCCGCCGATAAACGTAATGAGCGACATAATAGACGGCGAGCCGCCCATGGTGTAGCCCTTGACGCCCGTAATGCCCGCGAGCAGTCCGGAAATACCCGCGCCCGCGACGGCGCCAATCATGGGCTTCATGAAGCGCATGTTAATTCCGTACATGGCGGGTTCCGTGACGCCCGCGACAATCGCCGAGATACCGCAGGCGATACCTTCGGACTTCGTTTCCATGTCCTTCGTCTTGACCGCCACGCCCAGAGACGCGCCGCCCTGACAGAGATTCGAGCAGAACATCGTCACGGCGACGATGACATCATAGCCCAGCGTGGCGAGGTTGTTCGTGAAAAGCGGAATCAGGGCGTAGTGCATGCCCGTCATGACGATGAACGGCATAAGCGCGGAGAGTATGCCGACGGTCAGCCAAGGCACGGTGCCGTACATAAAGGTGGTAATCGCGGAGAGAAGCTGTCCGAGAACCGTCCCGAGCGGGCCGAGCACGACGACCACGACGGGAGTACAAACGAGCAGGAAGAGCAGGGGCTTGAGGAACGCTTTCAGGACGTTCGGCGACACGCGGTCGGCCCAGTCCTCGACCACGCCCATGACGGGGGCCATGAGGAGCATGGGGAGGACGGAGGACGTATAGGAAGCGCTGATAACCGGCAGGAAGCCGAACAGGTAGGTACAGTTCTGCCCGAGGAAGGTACCGTAGGAGACGCCTTCGACACCGCCGCCGAGTAGGCCGATAAAGTCGGGATAGACGAGGGCCGCGCCGATGACCATGTAGAGCGGGACACTGTGCCCGGTCTTCTTGGCGATACTCCAGCCGAGCATGACCGGCAGGAAGTAGAAGAAGCTGTCGGCCATAGAATAGAGGATGATGTAGGTCGGGCCGGTCGTGCTCATGAGGTTGAGCGTGGTCAGGAGCGTGAGCACGACCTTCGCCATACCGGTGCCAAGCATGGCCGGGAGCAGGGGCGTCAGGCACCCCGCCACAAAGCCGAACAGGCGCTGTACGGGATTCCCCTCCGGTTTTTTCCCGGCGGCTGGTGCGGCGTCCTCCGAGAAGTTGCCCAGCTTGTTGAACTCCTTCATCAGGTTCGAGACCTCGTTGCCGATGACAACTTGATACTGTCCGCCCTGCTTGATGACGCTTTTGACACCCTTGATGGCCTTCACAGCATCGTCATTGGCCTTGCCCTCGTCGTTTAGCACGAGGCGAAGGCGCGTCATGCAGTTGGTGGCGCTGGCGATGTTGCCCGCGCCGCCGACCGCGTCCACAATCTTTTT
>CAMHDB010000164.1 GCA_946183715.1 uncultured Oscillibacter sp. | reverse complement strand
CTACGTCGATGACTGTCGCCCCGGCCTTGACCATGTCCGCCGTGACGAGCTTGGCCTTTCCGGTGGCCGATACGAGAATATCGGCCTGCCTTGTCAATTCGGCGAGGTGTTCCGTGCGGGAGTGGCAGATAGTGACCGTCCCGTCGGCGGCGGTGAGGAGCATGCCGAGGGGCTTGCCGACAATGTTACTGCGCCCGATAATCACGCAGTTGCGGCCCCGCACGGGGATTCCGTATTCCAGCAGCAACATCATGATTCCGGCGGGGGTACAGGGCAGGAATACCGGTTCGCCCATGGAGAGCTGTCCGATATTGGCGGGGTGGAAGCAGTCCACGTCCTTTTCGGGGTCGATGGCGCGGAGGACTTCCGACGTGTTAATGTGCGGCGGGAGCGGGAGCTGACACAGAATGCCGTCTACGGCGGGGTCGGCATTGAGGCGCTGAATCAGAGTAAGAAGCTGTTCTTCGGAGATACCTTCCGCGAGGCGGCAGGGGAGAGTACGGATACCGCACTCGGCGCAGTCCTTCTCCTTGTTGCGGACGTAGATTTGGGACGCGGGGTCACTCCCTACGAGGATAACCGCCAGACAGGGCGGGCGTTGCAACGCCGCGACTTGCTGTTGAATGCGGGAACGGGTTTTTTCGGCTAAGGCTTTGCCGTCCATCAGGATTGCCATCGTATTACCACCACCTGTTTCCTTGGTTCTTTTTTTTTGCCGCTGCGGGATTCCGGGGACTTCCTCGAACCATTGCCGGCTCTCCGGCTGATTGACGTAGAGGCCGTCGGGGGAGCGCCGCCTGACACGGATTTGTACCCAGAGCACCAGCGCGGCGAGCGCCGACAGGCATATACTTAACGCCTGCGAGACGCGAATCGGCACGCCGAACAGCGTCCAGTCGAACAGGTAAAGGCTGTCCGTGCGTAGTCCCTCAATCCACGCGCGGCCAAGGCCGTACCAGAGGAAGTAGAACCACGCGTTTTCGCCGTCGAAGCGCCGCCCGCGCGAAATCACCGTCAGGAGCAGAATCAGGCCGACGAAATTCCAGAGGCTTTCGTACAAAAACGTAGGGTGTACGTCGACGGCGACGGGTACGTTGTTCGCGCCGCTGAACCACAGGCGCATGCGCCACGGCAAATCGGTCGGGCCGCCGTAGGCCTCGCGATTGACGAAGTTGGCCCAGCGCCCGATACACTGCCCGAGAATCAGGCCGTAAACGAGCGTATCCATGAGCGCGCCGAACGGGATACGCTGTCGCCACGCGAATACGAACGCGACGAGCAGGCCGACGATGACCGTGCCGTACATGGCGATTCCGCCGTCCCAGACGGCCACGGCGCGGCCCCAGTCGAAGCCGCCCGCGTCCGTCCGGTACAGGGACTGGTTGAAGAACACGTAGTAAGTCCGGGAGCCGACGATACAGCAGGGCGTGGCCCAGAGCACGAAGTCGAGTACGTGGTCCTCCGTGATTCCGGCGTACTTTGCGCGGCGCATGGAAAGCCACGTCCCGCAGAGCATGGCGCAGGCCAGAATGATTCCGTACCAGTAGATTCCGTGCCCGATGTGAATGGCGATTGGGTCGGGATTCCACGACCAGTCGCCGAACAGGCCCGGAAAGCCGATAGGCATATTTTTAAGCGCCTGTTCCATCGACATCCCCCCCGGCGTCGCCCGGTACAATTTCGCTGAGTACGCGGTTTTCCGGCGTGATGTTGTCGCGCAGGAAGGCGCGCACGTCCTCCGGCGTGATGGTCTCGAAGAGTTCCGGGAAGCGGAACGGGTCGTAGCCGTTGAAACAGCCTTCTGTCAGCGACACCGCGACGGTCTCGAAGGAATTGAAGCTCCGGATATACTCCCCGTACATCGTCCGCCGCAGGCGGCGGTACAAGCCCATGTCGAACTGTCCGGCGGCGATACGCGCGGCCTCGTCGGTAATCGCGTCGGTGACGGCGCGGGCGTCGCGGCTGTCGCCGCCGGCGTAGAAGCAGGCGTAGCCGGGGAGGAGTTCGTAGTCGCCGCCGAAGGTGGAGTTTATCAGGCCGTCGTCGTAGAGTTTCAGGTACAGCGGGCTGGATTCGCCCAGAAGGAGGTCGGAGGCCAATTCGCCGATAAGCGCCTGCCGCAGCCAGTCCTCGCCGTACTCCGCCGGACGGCACTTGAAGCCCGTCAGGAATTGCGGCGTTGCCACTTCCATACTCCGCCGGAGTTCGTGTACGGCGACTTCCGGGGGTTCGTGTCCGTAGTCGCGGGGGATTGCGGGGCCGCCCGTGGCCGGGAGGATTTCGACGGCGATTTCCTCTACGCGCTCGGGTTCCACGTCGCCGACGACGGTCAGAATCATGTTGGAGGGCGTGTAGAACGCCTCGTGACAGCGGTACAAGGTCTCGGCGGTGATGTCGCGGATGCTCTCCACGCTCCCGGCGATTGCGATACGCGCCGTGCTCCGCGAGTACATCGCCCCCACCATGCGGTGGTAAATCTGCCAGTCGGGGTTGTCCTCAATCATGCGGATTTCCTGCGCGATAATGCCCTGTTCCTTGTCGACGCTCTCCTTGGTGAAGTACGGCACCGACACGAACGAAAGCAGAATCCGCAAGTTCTCCTCAAAGTGCTGTGTGGAATCGAAGTAGTAGCCCGTCATGGCGTTGGAGGTGAACGCGTTCGGTTCGGCACCGTTCTTGGCGAGTTCCTGTAGGGCGTTGCCGTCCTCGGTGTCGAACATCTTGTGCTCCAGATAGTGCGCGATACCCGGGGGCGTGTCGAGCCACTGCCCGTCGAGCCGGAAACGGGTGTCCATGCCGCCGTAGCGCGTGGCGAAGAAGGCGTACTTGCGCGCGTAGTCCGGGCGGCTGACTACCCGGAGTTCGAGACCGTTTGCGAGCGTCTTACTGTACACGCGCTCCCCGATTCGGTCGTACTGCGTGAAGTTCATTCCGCCGCCTCCTTTCCTTTCAGGAAATAGACCGTGTCCAGTTTCACGGTGCGCATGGCCTCTATAATGCGTTCGGCGCTCATCGTCCGGACGCTCTCCGACATACTCTCCGGGGTGTCGTCGAAGCCGCTGACAGCACGGGACAGGTAGAAGTTTTCGAGTTTGCCCTGCCCGTCGCCGAGGGACGCGTAGGAGTTCAAAAGAATGCTCCGGGCGCTGTCGATTTCCCAGTCTTGCCAGTCCCCGGCCTGCACCATGCGGAGTTGCTCCATGATTTCGTCGAACGCCGCCTGATAGTTGCCGAACTCAATCCCGGACGAGACCGTAATCAGATTCTTTTTCCGGTGAAACGCCGACGAGGCGTAGTAGCACAGGGACAGCTTTTCGCGCACGTTCATGAACAGCTTGGAATTACTGCTCCCGCCGAAAAGGACATTGCCCATCAAGAGGGCCATATAGTCGTCGCTGTCGCAGGAAAAGCCGATTTCGAGCTTGCCCTGCGTCACGTCCATGGCGTCCGAGACGCGGAGCACGTCGGCGCGGGGCGCGTGCGGCGACATCTCCGGGAGCGTCCGGATTTCCCCGCGCGGCAGTTCCGACAGCGCGGCGCGTAAGGCGTCCTCAATTTCCTCCCCGGACGCGCTCCCGCAGTAGACGATTTCCAGCGGCGCGGTCGCGAGTAACTCGCGGTAACTGCTGTAAAGCCCGCCGACTTGTAACGCCTCTACTTCCGCCTCTTCCCCGAGGCGCGAGAGGCCGTAGGGTTCCCCGGCGCACATCTCCGACAACAGCCGCCGTCCGGCCCAGAGGCGCTTGTCGTTGCGGATACTCCCGATTGCGTCAAGCAGATTCGTCTTTTCGCTGTCGAAGTAGGCGGGGAGAAAGGCGCCGTTCTCGGTGACGGGACGGAGGAAGAGTTCGCCGAGCAGGGCCGTGACGGGCTCGAGGAGGCGTTCGGAACCGGGCACAAAGCGGTCGTCGAGGAAACTGGCCACGAAGCCCGCGCACTGGTACTCCCCGATTTTGCGGACAGTTTCGTCCACCCGCGCGCCGTAGAGGTTGTCCAGACGCGCGGAGAGGCGGCCCATATCGGGGGCGTCGACGGTGCCGCGGCGGAGTACGGACGGAATCAGCGCGACGGCCCCGGCGGTCCGCGCCGACAGCGGCGCGGCGAATTGCGCCGACAGAAGGCCCGTCTTGAACTTCCGCGCGGGCAGACAGGTCAAATTTACGCCGTCGGCGATGGGTTTTCTTACAAAATTCAACTTCTCAACTCCTTACTTCCGGGCGGCGGGCCGTCCGGTCGTGTCATGGGCGAAAGCCCATGGAATAATCTTGCCCATTATAATACAAAATTTCCCGCTTGTCTATCAAACTTTTTTCGCCCCTGCGCATACGCGCTGAAGAGCGGAAGTCTGACTGTCATGTTGTTTTTTACAAAAACTGGAAACAACTTTGCGAAAATTTTTTCGTTTTACTCTTGAAAAAGCAGCCCATCTTTGCTATAATAGAGAAAATTTTCTGAATATCCGCTT
>CAMHDB010000163.1 GCA_946183715.1 uncultured Oscillibacter sp. | reverse complement strand
CGGTTACGGGTATAGCCGTCATCGTGGAGGAACGCGGAGAACTCCGGCGACGCCGACAGGACATGGTAAATCATCCCCTGCAAGGCGCTGTGATACGACAGCGGCAACGTCAGCGGCTCCGTGACCTCGAATGTTAATTTGAACTGCATATAGCCTCCGTAATGAATCCCTCATAGGGAAGGTATGACCCAGAACGTACCAAATGAGGAACTTAAAGAGTTTCTCCAGTCCGTCACGCAAAATACGTTTTAATCCCTCATAGGGAAGGTATGACATATGTCGCCCGCGCATCGTGACAACCGGCGAATCTCCCTTAGTTTTAATCCCTCATAGGGAAGGTATGACGATGCTTGCATGGCGCCACCGACGGCGCACTGAGCGAAACAGTTTTAATCCCTCATAGGGAAGGTATGACCAGGGGGGAAATATTGTTGTACAACTTCTCCCGCGATTTACGTTTTAATCCCTCATAGGGAAGGTATGACATTAGCGACGTTCTTCTTGTTTGCGATGCTCTTGTCGGGTTTTAATCCCTCATAGGGAAGGTATGACCAAAAAGCCCGTAACCGAAGTTGAAGATTACTTTATGACTTTCGGTGGTTTTAATCCCTCATAGGGAAGGTATGACCCATCTTTCTAATTAGAGGAGGACACAATCATCATGGAAATTCGGTTTTAATCCCTCATAGGGAAGGTATGACTCAATGGCAGACTGGTGTATACGAATGCCAAATGGTACACGTTTTTGTTTTAATCCCTCATAGGGAAGGTATGACAACAGAAGAATTGCGGGGTGTAAAGGCGAAACCTTGCGCGGTTAGTCCTGCCTATGCCCAAAAAGTCGGTCGGTTCCTGAGCGGGAGAACCCGCAAACCCGCATGGTTACGCCATTCCTGAATTTCCAGTTTCTGTAATCGACATCGACCGACTTTTTCGCCCGTTTCCGGTCAAAATCAGTTTAAATCGACAAAGGAGATTTTCGGAATGATGAGATTATAGCGGATTTTAGGCGGCCTGTCAAGCCTTTTTTCGACGAAACGCGTAAAAAAGACCGACCGACTTTTTTGTGACGGAAATAAAACAAACGTTTCCGTTAATATGCAATCCGGCGCGACAGCTCATAGGCCCGCGCCGCCGTCGCGCTGTCCGGACGCTTCGCCGCCTCCGCAAAGTCCGAAACGCTTTGGGCGTATTCGCGCATGACGGGCGGGAGTTCCGGCGTTTGCAGGATATGCGCGGCGCGGCGTTCGAGATTCCGCCGTACCGTCCCCCACTTCAGCCCCGCGCCCGACAAAAATGCAAAACGTTCCAGTTGTACCGCCAGCGCGACGAGTTTCATGGCGGCGTAATCGGGGTTTTCGTCGCAGACGGAAAGCGCCTTGTCCCAGTAGACGGAGGCCGCGGAACGCTGTCCGGTCTCAAAGAGATACGTCCCGTACTTCCAGAATACGACCTCCAAGGGATGGTAACGGCGGCGGATTTTGTCGGCGGGGTCTTGAAAGATATCGTCGTAAATGACGGGCGCGCGGCCCGTGTCGGACACGATTCCGGATTCCGGCGGGCGTTCCAGCAGGATTTCCCGCATAATTTCGCCCTCACGTTTGAGGGCGTCGCAGAGTTGCCGCGCAAGCGTCAAATTGCCCGTTTGCGCGGCCTTCTCCATGATTTCCGCGTAGTACATGACATAGTAGGTTTTGCTTAGCTTGTCCTCCGCGCGGGCGGCTTTCAGATAGGCGACACACGCGCCGACGACGTTCCCGTCACGAATCGCAATCTGACGCGTTCGCAACAGCCACGACAACGCCGCCACGCAGTCGCCGCGCTCCATTTCGGCGTGGGCGCGGTATTGCAGGTTGCGTTCGAGTTCCTCCGGGGCGCGGTACTGGCCTAACGCTTTTTCGGTGTCGGCGCGCAGGGAGGTTTCGTACAGCTTCGGCTCCCGACGTTGCAGGAACAGCTCCGCGTAGACTTTCATACAGTACGCGTCGCCGAGGTATTCGGAGAAAGTCAGGTCGTACCAGCGGCGGATGAGCGGGTCACCGGACAGCGTGTCCAGCGCGCTTTCCATACAGCGTATCGTTTCGGACATCGTGCGCACGGCGTCGGCGTACTCCATGCGGTTGATTTCGTAGAGCGCCTTCTTGTCCAGATAGAAATACAGGTGCCGCAGGGATTCCATGCGCCCGTCCATACGCCGGAGGGTATTTTCCAAGTCGCGCATGACGGGCGCGGCGTGTACGATATCGCCCTCGCGCAAGTACATATCCGCCAGCGACAGCAGTACCCAGAACGCCGACTCCGCCGCGGGGAGTTGTATTTCCCGCTCTTCCAGCGCCGGGAAAAACTCGTCGAGTACCAGTTTCAGGACGGCCTCACAGCGTTCAAAATCGGTTTCCTGTCCGGCGAAGGCCTGTAGCGCGTCGGCGAAGCGGCGTAAGTGCATACGCGCCAGCCGATACGACATCCCTTGCAGACGGTCGAGGATGCGGCGTAGCATTTTGGGGTGGTCGGTCTTGCCGTAGCCTATGTAGAGTTCGAGCAGGGCCGCGGACACGTCGCCGCCGCCCAGCCGCGACAAAATATAGCTTTCGGAAGTGCGGGCGTTGACCGTCCATATATAGCGCGTATCGAACAGCGCTTGCAGTCGCTGACGCGCGGCGGCGTCGAACTTGCTCGACTTGCGGGTCATGCGGCAGTTACAGGCGTAGTCGGCCAGAAAAAGGCGGTGTTCTTTGCGCGCGCTGAGTACGCACAAATAGATGTGGCTGTCGGGGGACAGGCGGAATCCGGCGTCGCTGTAGGCGTGGCGGACGTAGGCGGAGAGTTCGCGGCGGTATTCCTCGGGGGTAATCTCCCGCAATGTGCCCCCGTCGGGGGCGTAGCGCACGGCGACAGTCACGTCCAGCGTGAACGGCCCCGCGGCGGAAAGGTACTGCGTTAATTGAAGCAGTCCGGCGGCAAGGACGCGGCAGTATAACTCGCGGTTGTTGAGGTGCCGGATACGCTCCCGGTTCTCGAAATAAACAAGTTTCCCGCCGCGCGCGTGGAGCGTTTCCAGCGCGGGCAGGATAACGGGCTCTATCTGGTCTTTCATGTCGACGGCGTGCGGGGCTTCCCCGTTAGGGGCGGGATTGGCAAGGCAGCGGATTTCGTCGTTGGAGAAGCGTCCTTTGGAAATCAGGACGCCGCCGACTATCGACGGATAACGCGTCTTGCGGGTTTGGGAATCCGGCTCAAAGTCGCCGCTCTCGTCCAGCCATAACTCGTACTCCCGCAAATCGCAACCCTCTTTCTGCTTACGTACTACTTCAAATACCAAAAGACTTCCGGCACTACGTTTTAATCCCTAACAGGGAAGGTATGACCGGTAAAGCGTATGCAGACGGTATGTGGTATCGCGTAAAGTTTTAATCCCTCATAGGGAAGGTAGGCGCCGCGAGACGATAGCCGTATTGTAACGGATTTGCGGCGCGTTGTCAAGATGATTTTTTACAGTGGGGGGGTTCGTAAAAACCACAAAACCAAACTTGGGAACAACAAAAAAACAAGTTCGACGGGCGTCCGCCGGACAGTTCCCAAGCGCCGCGCGTTCAGAATGCCGCCTCCCCCGTTGACACGAGGGAGGCTTTTTCCTCGCTGTGCCCGACTGGCTTTGCCTCCCGCACGGAGGAGGAACCGCGGAGCAACGGAAGAAGCAAAATCGTGGCAAACGCTTTTGGCCGAAATTTACGCTTCCCGGTGGTCCTCCGCAACGGCGCCGGCTTTATAGGCTTCCAGCAGTTGTCTCAAATCGTCTATCTGCGTCCGGAGCCTGCGCCCCTCGTCGGTCTGCGCCACTTTCTCCCGCGATTCCAGACGCTCGAAAATATCGGTGGCGTTGGCGATGTCGAAGTTTTCCGTAATCGCCTTTTCCCTCCCTGCGAAGGGCTGATGGGCGATAATCCGGTATCCCCGGGAATTGTAGACCAGCGTGTAGCCCGCGATACCGGAAGTAGGTTGATAGGCTTTGCAGAAACCGCCGTCAATGACGATGAGTTTGCCGCCGCCCTTGATGGGGCTTTCGCCCTTTCCGGCCTTGACGGGGATATGTCCGTTGATGATGTGGCAGTGGGGGCCTTGCAGGCCGAACTCTTTCAGAATGAAGTCGCAGACCTCCGGATTCTGATAGAGGGCGTAATAGGGATTTTTCGGCTCCGTCCACGCGCTCTTATCCTTGATAAGCCGCCGCTCAAAAGTGGTCATGCGGTTGCGCCCGAAAATAGGGCTGTTGCGTCCCGCCCACAGGAACCACAGAAAGTCCATGCCGATTTTCTGTTCCTTTGTGCCCGGCTTCAGGTAATACGCCTGACGCGCCGCGGCGTCGGCGTAGTCGAGGAACTCCTTTCCCTTCCGCTCTTTGCCGCCCAGCGTGAAAGAGAGCAGTTTGCCGTCCTCCGTCAGGGGAATACAGCCATGGAACAGGAGAT